>NZ_JAYWDT010000250.1:0-5671 GCF_043779715.1 Flavobacterium sp. | reverse complement strand
ATATATTTTGAATGCTATCATTTTTTTGAGAGAAAACAAATGAAGTAATGAATAAAATAGATAAGAGCAGTATTTTTTTCAAAGTTTATTTTTTTATATGATACATCAAATGTGGAAGGGTTGCGTGCAAATATAAAAAAAACTTAAATAGGAATTTCTAACATGAATTGTAGCCCTGATCGAAGTGGAAATCCTTTTTATAATTTGTCATTTTAAGCTTGTAGAAGAACAAATTATAAAAAGATTGAAACGTAGAGTGGGAATAATGCTGAAAAAGAAAAAATAGTTGTGCTTCTAATCATTCAAAGTTAACTCTCCTAAAATTTCTTCGCTCATAAATTTCCCTCCAGGATAACTTGCTGTATAATCTAGATTTAGCCATATTTGTCCGCGCTCATCGATGTGATAATGCAATTGTTTGCCTTTGCTTTCTTCGACAAAAAGTACCTTTCTGATTAGGAAATTTATATTTTGCAAATCACGTTTTGTGCCAATTAGCATTTCGGGATAAATATGGTCGTTTGTATGAATAAGTCTTGGGATTCCGCCCACAGCTTTTATTCCAGCTGCCATAAGAATGGCGTGATCATCGCAATCGCCAGAGAAATGTTGCAAGGATTCCGACGCGTAAGCGATATAATTATTGCCTTGCGGATCATTTACATAATTCCAACGGCTTTTTATTTCTTTAAAAACCGCAAAACACTGAATTGTAGTACGATAATTTTGATATCCTTTTATTTTTTTTGTATCTGAAAAGTATTTTGTAGTTGCTGATAATGCAAAATTCCGAACTTTGGGATTTGAATAATCTATAGATCTAATCACTTTGTTTTTATTAGGAAATGGTAAGAGTTTGCTTACAATGATATCTTGCGGATAAGGATTCTCTCCCATGGTGTACATCATAGAGCGATAATCATCGTAAACCCTATAAAAACTGTATTCTCCAAATATTGTCCCTAAAAAAACTATGATGATATAGGCGAATATACAGATTACAATAATCGTTTTTAGTGCTCTTAGAATAAGTTGAAAACAGATTAAAATTACGATAAATAACAAAATTCTATCAATAGGAAATTGCCAATTTGGATTGACTAAATTTTGGTGAACAATAATAAATATTGGAATAGTTAGTAAGATATTTAACAAAAAAATGACAATATTATCCCAAGGCTTTGGTAAGGAAAGCTTTTCTTTATATTTTCTAATAAGTTCCCTTGTTACCACTGACATTGTTTTGTAAAACGATAAAAATAAGCAATTATCTGACTATCGTCTCAAAAGTAACCTTTTTATCAATAATAGATAGTTCAAATAGTTGATTTTGAACTTTGTTTAACATTTTTTTTGATAATTGTTCTTGTGACCATTCAGTTAAAGATAGCCATTCTTCAATATCTTCTATTTTTAGGTTGTATCTTGAGGCTAAATTTTCATTGATATTTGACATTTCTTTAAATTCGGAAGTGGTTGCATTGATGATTTCTAGAATTTTATCGATAATTTTTGGGTGTTTTTCAAGAATTTCATCACGAACTGCAATGACAAAACAAGGCCAAGGTGTTGGACAATCGCCAATTTTTCTAAAAATTTCAGCATCAACTAATGGTTTTGTCATGAATCGTTCCCACATAAAATAATCGGCCGTTTGGTTTGTTAATGCTTCGACTGCACCATCGATAGTATTTACGATTTCGAATTGTAAATTATCGATTTTCCAATATTGATTTTGCGCATTTACAATCGACATTAGGTGAGAACCAGAACCCAATCTTGAAATAGCAGCTTTGGTGTTTTTTAAATCCGGAAGCTTTTGGTGTTTTGAATTGGCAGCTACATGAATTCCCCAAATTAAAGGGCTTTCTACATAAACTTGAACAATTTTACTCGGGTTTCCAGCAATAATATCTTTTACAATTCCTTCAGTTAGAATTACTGCAATGTCAGTTTCTTTGTCACGAAGCATTTGACACATTTTACCTGTTCCTTCGGGTACATTTGTCCATTGTAAATCGATGTTTTCTGCTTCAAATTCGCCTTTTTCAATACTTAATTGCCAAGGTAAATTGAAATGTTCTGGAACGCCTACTATTTTTATTGTTGTCATTCTTTAAGTAAAAAATTAAACATTTATATCTTTAAAATTATTCAATTTCGCATAACGAATCATGTTTGTAAATGCTTCAGTATCTAGTTTAGGGATTTCTAGAATCGAGTTCAATAATGTTGTATCATATTCGTTGGCATCGGTAGTAAAATAAGGCTTTAGATGCTTTCCTATGCTTTCGTAATATAATTTTTCGATAGTAGTTTTATAATTAAAATCGAGTGTGCTTTGAATTAAACTAAAATTAGTGTAACCTACTTCTTGCATTATTAGTTGCAGTCCTTTTACGATATTAAAACTTTTGTTGTGTACAATATTAAGTTGTTGAATATCTTCTCTTTGAAAAGAATTTACAATCACTTTTGCTACATAATCTACAGGAATAATGTTTAGTCCTGTTTTTTCATTTATTTGAAATCGCACATTTTCTTGTTCGTTTTTTCGTTGCGCAGTAAAATGGAAAAATTTTGCTAAAAGGTAAAAAACCATATATTTAGGAATGAAATAATTGTTTTCTTTTCCTAGCATTTTTCCTCCAATAACACTTGGACGAAGAATTTGATACGGCAATCCTAAAATTTTGCACTGTTGTTTTACAAAACTTTCTGAATGAAATTTTGCATTTTCGTAGGCATTCCGGTGTTCTGGAATAAAATTTAAATTATGAAAATCATTGTCTATAAGTCCATTTCTAACTCCAGATGAAAATGCAGTACTGATGTAAATAAATTTTTTGATAAACGGAGAAAAAGTGTTGAAAATGTTTTTTGTGATTTGGGCATTTTCATTAAATATTTTCTCTTTCTGGTCTTCATCAGTCGATAAATTTACATAACCAGCGGAATGAATAAAGTATGCTCCACGAATTTTTTCAGCATTATTATCTTGAATTTCAGACAAATCGGTATCAATAATTTCTATATAAGAATGTAATTTTTCTAATCCTTTTTCTATAAGGATTTGTGGTGTATAACTACTAGATAAAAGTTCGTTTATTCTGTCTTTAGCTGAGTTTTTTCCTTTGTTTCTTGTAATCAAGAATAGTTTTCCGTCGATAGAATTAGTTATAAAAAGCTCTAAAATTTCATACATAATATGAGATCCTAAAACGCCTGTTGCTCCTGTAAGAATTATTTTCATTTTGGTTTTGTTATGAAAAGCAAATGTAGGTTAAATAGTGGGATTATTCATTTGCCACCATCTCCAGAGAACATTGTCTTTGTCTAAATAATCTTCTATAAAATTCATTCCTACTTTTTGCAAAATATGATTTGATGCGTCATTTTGAGTATGTGTATAAGCATTCATTTTATCAATTTTCATTTCTTTAAAACCGTAGTTCAACCAAGCAATAGATGCTTCTGTGGCGTATCCTTTATTCCAAAATTTCTCGTTTAGACGATAACCATAATCATAAAAATTGGTATTTCCATTTTCTATATGATTAGTTACGTATTTTATTCCTGTCCAACCGATTAGTTCCCCTGTATCTTTCAGAATTGTTGAAAAACGTCCAATATTATTATCTAAATATTGCTGACGAACCATATTGATATAGTCATGTACTTCTTCAATTTTTGTGAGTGGTTTGTTCCACAAATATTTATGAACTTCTGGGTTTTTGTCCATTTCAAAAAGTGCTTCGGCATCTGACAATTCAAACGGGCGAAGAATAAGTCTGTCGGTTTCTAGGATTAAGTTCATATTTTTAATTTTTATTATCAATTTTATACCAATTATGAATAGAATTGTTCGCTACATATTGATTTGTAAACTCGAAACCAATCTTTTTTAAGACTTTGTTTGAACCTAAATTATCACTTAAAGCACAGGCATGAATAGTCGATAATTTCATTGTATTAAATCCATAATCTAACCAAGCAAGAGAAGATTCACTAGCAAATCCTTTGTGCCAATGTTCTTCAGAAAATCTATATCCTAAATCATAAAAATTAATATGATTATTTTCTAGAGTATTTCTGAATTTTAACCCCGAAAATCCAATTAGCTTATCTGTTTCTTTTAAAATTACTGCAAATCTTGCTATACTATTTTTCTGATATTCATTTATAATTTTTTGAATATATAGTTTTGCTTCAATTTTTGATTTTATTGGATTTCTTAAATAAAAATTTACATTAGGATTATTATTCATTATAAAGAAACCATCAACATCAGATAATTCTAATGGACGAAGAATGAGTCGCTCAGTTTCTAGGATTAGGTTCATTGTTTACAGTTTTTTAGCCCTGATAGTAGTGAAAATACTTTTCTTTTTTTCTTTAAAAAAGAAAAGATTGCAACGAATAGCGGGAAATAGCTCCTAAAATTACTAAATCAATTTATCTAATGTATATGCAATTAGTTCATTGACAGTTTTTTCTGGATTTGAACTAAATTCGCCTACAGCTCTATTTGCAATTATGGCATTTAATGACAAACAATTATGTCCCAATAATTTTCCTAAGCCGTAAATTGCAGAAGTTTCCATTTCAAGATTCGTCATACGAGTTCCGTTATGATTGAAAGCATCCATTTTTTTATTCAAGTCAGGATCTTGAATGTTTAAGCGAACTACACGACCTTGTGGTCCGTAAAAACCTCCGGCTGTTCCTGTAAAACCTTTATGAAATTTGTCTGAATATATTTTATTTTCTAACACTTGGTCGCAAGCCACAACGGTAGGACGACCTTTGCGCAAATCCCAATTGGTTTGCTGGATAAAGGCATCTTCTAATTCGGTAATAGAATGTTCTTCGATTAAATAGGAGCGAAGCATATTGTCTAAACCAATAGCATATTTGCTCATAACCCAACTGTCGACGGGAATATCAGCTTGTAATGAACCTGATGTTCCTATACGAACTATATTTAAAGCGGTATGATTTGGTTTTATCTCTCTGGTTTTTAAATCGACATTTACTAATGCATCTAATTCATTAAAAACAATATCAATGTTATCTGGACCAATTCCTGTTGATTGTACAGTAATTCTTTTGCCTTTATACATTCCAGTTTCTGTTTTGAATTCTCTTTTTTGAGTAGAAAATTCGATACTATCGAAATGTTGTGTAATTTTTGATACACGTTCTTGGTCACCTACAAAGATGATGTCGTGTGCTATATTTTCAGGAAGCAAGTTTAAGTGATATACACTTCCGTCTGGGTTTAGTATTAATTCTGATGGTTTTATCATTTTTTTAAGGTGCTAAGTTTCAAAGTAACAAAGTTACTAAGGTTTTTATTTTTTTGTTTTAAGAAATCTAAAATCTAAAATCTAAAATCTAAACTCTGAAATCTAAAATTAATTATCCTCCAACACGTTTTACTTTAAATCCTTTTATTTTTAGTATTTCCATGATTTTGTCACGGTAATCTCCTTGAATTATTATCGAATCATCTTTAAAAGTTCCTCCAACACTGAGTTTGGTTTTTATTTCTTTGGCTAGAATTTTAAAATCTTCGTCGCTTCCTTCATAACCTTCAATAATGGTGGTGGCTTTCCCTTTTCGTTTTTCGTATTTGCAAATCATTGGTTCTTTTTGAACGTATAATTCG
>NZ_JAYWDT010000249.1:0-5673 GCF_043779715.1 Flavobacterium sp. | reverse complement strand
CGGATATATACAAACTAAATCCTGACGCTCAAAATGGAGTCGAAGATAATACTGTTTTGATTATTCCTAATAAAGCTAAGGTAAAAGTTGAAGTTCCTTCAAATTCTACCGCAAAAAAACACACTGTTTTAGCTAAGGAAACTTTGTATAGTTTGTCTAAATTGTACGATGTTTCAATTTCTGATATCGAAAAATCAAATGCTGAAGCATTAAAGGAAGGCATGAAAATAGGTTTGGTTTTAGTTATTCCAGCTAAAGGAAAATCGGTTCCTGCCGAAAAACCGAAGCCTAATAATCCTAAAACTGCAGTTTACCACGAAGTAAAAGCGAAAGAAACCAAATATGCAATCGCCAAGCAACACGAAATTACAGTCGAACAATTGGAAAAACTGAATCCTGAAATTGTTAATATCGAATTACCAATAGGTTTTAAATTATTAATAAGTGGCGAAAAAACAATTGTTGCAACAAAACCAATAATTGTTAATGTGCCAATACCAAAGCCTTCAGAGAGTTCGTATGTTATAAAAGCCAAAGAAACTTTATACAGTATTTCGAACCAATTTGAAGTAACTCAAGAAGAATTATTGGTGTTAAATCCAGAATTGAAAGATGGCGTTATAGAAGGAATGTCGATTAAAGTTCCTATGAAATCATCGGCTTCGGTAGTAAAAAAAGAATACAAAGATTTAACAAAAAGTATTCAAAAAGGAACTCACAAAAAACTAGCATTATTACTTCCTTTCAATCTGACTAAACTAGATCAAGACACTCTCAATTCGACTAAATCTCGTCTTAAAAAGGATAAATTCCTGAATATGACACTCGATTTTTATGCAGGAGCTTTGGTTGCAATCGATTCTGTCCGAAAAATGGGTTTGAATGTCGATGTAACTATTTTAGATTCTAACGAAACCAAATCTACTTCTAGCGTAACAAATTTGGTTCAAGAAGATAATCTAAAAACGATGGATGCTATTATTGGTCCATTTTACCAAAATAATGTCGAAAAGATTGCTGGTTTATTAAGTGCTAGTAATGTGCCAGTTTTTTCCCCATTGTCTAAAGATTATGATAAAAAATTCTCAAATTTGGTACAATCAACACCATCTGTTGATGATATAAAAAATGCTATATTCGATTTTATGAGAGCAAAAAACGGGAACATTATTGCTATTGTAGATCCTAAAAAAGCATCGGTAAAACAGTATATTTCAGAAAATCATAAAGATGTCCTTTTTGCACAATTTACCGAAAAAGGAAGTTTGAATATCGAAAATTTGAAATCAATTTTGGTCAAAGACAGGACCAATTTTGTCATCATGGAAACCGAAAAAACAAATCTTATTTTGAGTATTACTAATACTTTAGCGAGTTTGTTGCCTAATTATGACATAAAATTGGTGATTTTAGGAGAAAATGACGCTTTAGATTATGAAGAAATTTCGATGACTCGACTCACAAAATTGAAAATGCATTATCCGTCGCTTACTCGTGTTAATGATTCGGACGAAGCTGCTATTTTTGAGAATAGTTTTAAAAGGAAAAATAAAATACTTCCCAACCAGTTCGCTACGCGTGGTTTCGATGTGACTTTTGATGTTTTATTGCGTTTAGCTCAAGAAAAAAATATTATCGAAACACTAAACGAAACTGCTACGGAACAAGTTGAAAACAAGTTTTATTACAAACAAAATCCAGATGGAGGTTATACAAACAAAGGTGTTTATATCTTATTTTACGATACAGATTTAACCATAAAAGAAGCAAAACAATGACATCAAGAATAACATATTTAGGAGATTTAAGAACTTCATCTATTCACCTACAATCAGGAACCGAAATCCTTTCGGACGCACCAATAGACAATAACGGGAAAGGCGAAGCATTCTCACCAACGGATTTAGTTGCAAATGCTACAGGAAGTTGCATGATGACCATAATGGCAATAAAAGCAAGAGATTTGAATGTCGATTTGATAGGTACTACTGTCGAAGTAACTAAAATTATGCAAGCCGAACCAAGAAAAATTTCTAGATTAGAAATCATCATGAATATGTCGATTGCTACTGACGAAAAAACAAAAACTATTCTTGAGAGAACAGCTATGAATTGTCCTGTTTTATTAAGTTTAAATCCAGATATAGAAAAGGATATTACTATAAATTGGAAATAATATAAGTCAAATGTCATAAAGGCGAAAGTCTGAATCTTTGTGACTCTCAATTTTATGACTTTAAAACCTTTAAGAATTTGGATACAAACCAAAAACAACTCATCAAATTAGCCCATACAAAAATGCCTTTTGGCAAATACGAGGGCTATTTTCTTATAGATATTCCAGAATATTATATTGTTTGGTATAGTAATAAAGGATTTCCTAAAGGAGAATTAGGAGAACAACTCAAACTAATATACGAGCTAAAACTAAATGGACTGGAAGAATTAATTAGAAATATAAAAAAGAAATACCCAAAACCATAAAAAAACCCTGTCTTGATATATAGTAAGACAGGGTTTTGTATTTTGTAATTATAATTTTATTTGATAAAATCGAATTTATCTAAAAACAAACTTCCTACTAATGGAACTGGCTTCTCTTGTTCATTTGCAGCATTTATAATACCTATGATCCAAAGAATAAATATCGCAACAGCAATAATTGTAAATACAATATATAATGCAGGAACAATGCTTAAAATGATAGTTTGTAAAATGGCATTTAAAATTCCTAAAACTGCTAATCCAAAGGATTGTTTTAGATGAAATTTAGCTAAGGATGATTTTTCAGGATTGTTTCCATAGATAATAAAGGCAATTACCCAACCTATAATGGTAATGTAGCTAATAATAGAAATTGTTTTTTTGTCCATAAGAATTATTTTTAGTTTGTTAAACTTCAAATATAAAAAAAAATACGAATAATCTGTAATTTTTAATAAAAAACATTAAAAAATTAAAGGTTAATTGTCGATTTTTCATTGTTAATTATCAATTAATAATTGTACTTTTGCCACGTTTTTTACACAACTACAACAACACAATATAATGAATCAAACGAAATATATTTTTGTTACTGGTGGCGTTACATCTTCTTTAGGGAAGGGTATTATTGCTGCTTCTTTGGCAAAATTATTACAAGCAAGAGGTTATAGGACAACAATTCAAAAATTTGATCCTTATATTAATGTGGATCCAGGTACACTAAATCCTTATGAACATGGCGAATGTTATGTTACTGATGATGGAGCAGAAACCGATTTAGATTTAGGTCACTATGAACGTTTTTTGAATGTACCAACATCTCAAGCAAACAATGTAACCACAGGAAGGGTTTATCTTTCGGTTATAGAAAAAGAACGTCGTGGCGAATTTTTAGGAAAAACAGTTCAGGTTGTACCTCATATTACCAATGAAATTAAGGAACGCATGCAGTTGCTTGGTAATTCAGGCGATTATGATATCGTAATTACAGAAATTGGAGGAACAGTTGGGGATATCGAATCATTACCATATATCGAATCTGTTCGTCAATTAGTTTGGGAATTAGGAGAAAATAACGGAATTGTTATTCACTTAACATTGGTTCCTTTTTTAGCAGCAGCTGGTGAATTAAAAACAAAACCAACACAACATTCTGTAAAAACATTGATGGAAAGCGGTATAAAAGCTGATATCTTAGTTTGCAGAACCGAATACGAATTGTCAGAAGATTTGCGTCACAAACTAGCTTTGTTTTGTAATGTAAAACGAGAAGCAGTTATTCAATCTATAGATGCTTCAACAATATATGATGTTCCAAATCTTATGCTTGAAGAAGGATTGGATAAAGTAGCATTGAAAAAATTAGATTTACCAGAAAAATCGACTCCAGATTTAAAGCTATGGAACGAGTTTTTGCAAAAGCATAAGAACCCAAAACATGAAGTAAATATCGGTTTAGTTGGTAAATATGTTGAGTTGCAGGATTCATATAAGTCAATTCTTGAAGCATTTATTCATGCAGGAGCAACAAATGAAACAAAAGTAAATGTAATTTCTATTCACTCTGAATATTTAGATGCCAAAACGGCAGAAAATCAATTGAAAGGATTAGATGGCATACTAGTTGCACCAGGATTTGGCGGTCGCGGAATTGAAGGAAAAATAGAAACCGTTCGTTACGCAAGAGAAAATAATATTCCATTTTTAGGAATTTGTCTCGGAATGCAAATGGCAGTAATAGAATATTCTCGAAATGTTTTGGGTTACACCGATGCTAATTCGACCGAAATGAATGAAAATACTTTGCATCCAGTAATCAACTTGATGGAAGAGCAAAAAACAATAACTGACAAAGGAGGAACCATGCGCTTGGGTGCATGGAAATGTCATTTAGCAGAAAACACTTTGGCACATAAAATATACGGAGAATCTGATATTTTAGAACGTCATCGTCATCGTTATGAATTTAATAGTGACTATTTAGAAGTATTGCAAAAAGCAGGAATGGTGACTTCTGGAGTAAATCCAGAAACTGGTTTGGTTGAAGTTATAGAATTGGAAAATCACCCATTTTTTATAGGTGTTCAGTACCACCCAGAATATAAAAGTACGGTGTTGGCTCCGCATCCATTATTTGTTAGTTTTGTGGCAGCGGCAGTAAAGCATAAAAAATAATTAAGAAAATTTTTATTTTGGTAACAAAATAAAAATATATAGACTAACATAAGCTTACCGCTTGAAGCCTAATGCTTAAAGCAAAAATAAAAAGATGGAAAAGAAGAAATTAGACCTTAATTCGATTATTGGATTTGTATTAATTTTTGGTATCATGATTTGGATTATGTACCAAAATAAACCTACACAAGCAGAAATTGACAAAAAAGCCAAACAAGAACTTGTAGAAAAATCCAAAATCCAAGAGCCAAAAGTTGCTGAAGTGGTTGCACCAGTAACTATTACCGATTCAGTTCAAACGGCAAAAATGAAAGCAACTTTAGGCAGTTTTGCTTATTCAGCTACATTACCATCTGCAAAATCAGAATTTACTACAATACAAAATGAATTGTTAATTTTAAAAATTGCTAATAAAGGTGGTTACATTGCCGAAGCAACTTTAAAAAACTTCAAACAAATTTCTAAAGATTCTGGGAAATTAGTACAGCTTATCAAAGATAATAACGCAGGTCTAAATATTACACTTCAAACCCAAGATAGCAGAACATTAAATACTAAAGATTTATTTTTTGAGCCAACATTAACAAAAGTAGGCGGAGACCAAATGCTTTCGATGAAATTGAAAGCTGGTCCAAATCAGTTTTTAGAATACAAGTATGTCCTAAAAGCTAATGATTATATGTTAGACTTTGATGTTCGTTCTCAAGGATTAGCATCGGTTTTAAATACAACAAAACCAGCAGATTTAGAATGGAACTTGAAATCATATCGTAGTGAAAAAAGTATTTCGAACGAAAATCGTTTTACAGATATTAGATACGAATATGAAGACGGAAAACACAATAATGTAGGACAAGGAAAAGACAGCGAAGAAACTTTAGATAAAGTAACTTATGTAGCATATAAACAACATTTTTTCTCATCAATATTGTTAACAAACACTCCGTTTGAGAAAGCAAAATTATATTCTTCAAACATAGTCGACGAAGAAAAAGGAGACACTATTTATACCAA
>NZ_JAYWDT010000248.1:0-5680 GCF_043779715.1 Flavobacterium sp. | reverse complement strand
ATTTTAATCCAGTTGATATTGTTTGTGGTGTTAAAAATTATAACGGTAAAAAATTTAATTTACACAATTTTATAGATAACAACAGTGGCTTTATAGTCGAGAAAAATAAAAACGGAGCAAATTATAAAGCATACGAATTGCCAGGTTTATGGAACGGCTCTATGGCAAATTGGCTTAGCATTTTTGTAGAAGTGCCACTAATTACTTTCAATCCTGTAAAAACGGTAAATGATTTACTAAAACCTACGCACCAATCACAATAATGGAAACGGAAAAAATAATAACAGAATTAACTTATAAAGCGGTACGAAGTTCTGGCGCTGGTGGACAAAACGTAAATAAAGTGTCTAGCAAAGTGGTTTTGAGTTTCGATTTACAAAATTCTAAAGCGCTTTCAGAAGAAGAAAAAGAGTTGGTTTTGGTAAAATTAACTTCAAGATTGACTTCTGAGAATATACTAATTTTAAATTGCGACGAAGACCGAAGCCAATTAAAAAACAAAGCCATTGTTACCAAAAGATTTTTAGAATTAATTAAAAATGCTTTAATAGTACCTAAAATTAGAAAAGCAACTAAAATCCCAAAATCTGTAATTAGAAAAAGAATAAAAGACAAGAAAAATATTTCTGAAGTTAAGAATAATAGAAAGAAACCAAATTTAGATTAATTTTTACTTCTTAAACGCACTCAAAGCCTTTTTAGTGAATTCCGATAAAACCAATTGCCCAGAAATTGCAGCTCTATCATAGAGTAAAGTATTCCAGTGCGCAGTATTCTCCCAGAAAACATTTTTCATTTCTTGCAAAGCTTCTGGATTATAAGAAGCCAATTTAGAAGTAAATAATGCTAAACTTGTATCTAAATCTTCTATTGAAGAAAAAATTTCCGAATACAATCCATTTTCGAAAGACCATTTAGCACTTTTCCAATCATGAGCGGCCAATGTAAGTTGCGACATTGCTGTTTTTCCTATTTTTCTAGAAACTGCTGGTTCAATTACAAAAGGGCCTATTCCTATAGCAATTTCAGATAATTTTACCGAGGCATTATCAGTGGCAAAAACATAATCACAAGCCGAAGCAAGACCTACTCCACCTCCAACCGCTTTACCTTGTACTCTGCCAATAATTATTTTTTTGCAAGTTCGCATCGCATTAATCACATTAGCAAAACCGCTAAAAAATAGTTTACCATCTTCAAAATTAGTTATAGAAAGTAATTCGTCAAATGAAGCGCCAGCACAAAAAGCACCACTACCTTCACTTTTTAAAACTATTACCGAAACAGATTCGTTTTCGCTTAAAGAGTTTAATTCGTTTGTTAAATCCTTTAATAAATTACTAGGAAAAGAATTGCTAGCGGGATGGCTAAAAGTAATTGTTGCGGTTTTATTATCAATTATAGTTGCAATAAATCCGTTTGGGTTTAATGTATTCATGTGATTTCTTTAGAACTGTAAATATAAAAATTAAACCTAAAAAAAACATCCGCCGAAGCAGATGTTGTATTTTTATTTTCCTTTGTTTGCTTCCGAAACATATTTTTCTAATGCCATTGTCATAGAGGGTGTTTCTGGTGTTGGTGCCAGAATATCTATTCTTAAACCATGTTCTAAAGCTTCTTTTTGAGTTGTACTTCCAAAAACAGCGATTCGAGTATTGTTTTGTTCAAAATCAGGGAAATTTTTAAATAATGATTTTATTCCCGTCGGACTAAAAAATGCCAATACATCATAGTAAACATCTTTTAAATCTGACAAATCACTCATTACTGTTTTATAAAAAGTTCCTGGAAGCCAGTCTATCTTTAAATTATTTAATGTTTGAGGAATATCTGCATTTAGTTGATCTGACGATGGTAATAAGTATTTTTCGTCTTTATATTTTTTGAATAAAGTAGACATATCTACAAAATCCTTCTGACCTACGTATATTTTGCGTTTTCTATATACCACATATTTCTGAAGATAGAATGCCACCGCTTCCGATTGGCAAAAATATTTCAAGTCTTCTGGCACTTTATAACGCATTTCTTCAGCCACTCTAAAAAAGTGGTCTACAGAGTTTTTACTGGTTAAAATAATAGCCGTAAAATTGTTCAAATCTATCTTTTGTGTACGAACATCTTTTGCCAAGACACCTTCCACATGAATAAATGGTCTGAAATCAACTTTAACTTTGTGCTTATTTTGTAACTCAAAATAAGGAGAGTTTTCAACCTTTGGCTCAGGTTGCGAAACTAAAATTGTTTTCACTTTCATATTAAACATTTTCTAATGCGCTACCTTTTTGTAATAATATAATACATAAAGTAATAAGGCGCGATTTCGAGTGCGCAAATATATAAAATAAAATAAAACAACTTACTTAATAATAATTTTTGATAATTCTTTAATGAAACCAAATAAGTCACTGCGTTAATTATCAATAATATAACTATAATGCCAATTATGGCGTAAGTATTCATAATACTTGTGTAATACATAATTATATTAACGGGCAACAATAGTAATCCAATATAGGTTCTGTAGCTTACTTTGAACAAATTGAACTGTTCTATAAAATTTTCGATATTAAATGACGTAGCAATAATCTTCTCTATCAAAAATTTTGATAATATAAAAAAGCTTAAAAAAGTAAATATTTGTATAAATGTGACCCAATTTGTTTTGGTGGTATATCCAAAATAACTTAAAACTAATTGCAAAAAAAACGATATCGAAATTAACTGGACAACAAACAAAAGTATTGTAAACCAACTCATTAAATTACTACTGTCTTTGTATATTTTTAGATACTTATCATTAATTAATAAATTTACAAAATCTCTAAAACGATTTTCGAAAGCAGTTTTAGTAACGACAACCAATGCAAAAGCAATAATAAACAAGATCGTTACCCAATCTTTGTTTTCTACAATTCGAGGAATAAGTTCTGTTTTACTCATAGTGCAAAATTACAAAATTTTTAAACTATTATTTAATTATAAATAATTTAAGAAACTCATTTGCGAAAAAGCTTATTTTTGCATCAGAATTTTACATTATGAAAGACGGAATTGTAATAATCCCAACCTATAACGAAATAGAAAATATCGAAATTATCATTCGAGCGGTCTTTTCGTTACCCAAAAAATTTCATGTTTTAATTGTTGATGACAATTCGCCTGACGGAACTTCTAACAAAGTAATAGAGCTACAACAAGAATTTAGCGACGGATTATTTCTTGAAACCAGAAAAGAAAAATCAGGATTAGGAACAGCCTACGTGCATGGTTTCAAATGGGCATTACAACACGATTACGAATATATTTTCGAAATGGATGCCGATTTCTCACATAATCCCGCCGATTTAGAAAAACTATACAACGCTTGTAATACAGGCAAAGCAGGAATGGCAATAGGCTCTCGTTATGTAACTGGTGTAAATGTTGTAAACTGGCCGTTAAACCGAGTTTTAATGTCTTATTTTGCCTCGATGTATGTCCGATTTATTACAGGAATGAAAATACACGATGCAACAGCTGGTTTTATTTGTTACCGAAGAGAAGTTTTAGAAACCATCGATTTAGATAAAATAAAGTTTACCGGTTACGCGTTTCAAATAGAAATGAAGTACCGTACCTTTATAAACAATTTCAAAATTACCGAAGTGCCCATTATTTTTACTGACAGAACAAAAGGCGAATCGAAAATGAGTAATGCCATTATCAAAGAAGCTGTATTTGGAGTAATTATGCTTCGAGTAAGAAAAATTTTCAATCGATTATAAAAATAATTATCAATTGATAATTAGTAATTCAAAATCCAAAAAAATGAAACAAGTTTTAATTAAGAATGCCAAAATTGTCAACGAAGGAATTATATTTGAAGGCGATGTTCTTATTGAAAATGAATTTATTATTGAAATCGGAGAAAACATAAGTCCAAAATCGTCCGATTGCAAAATTATTGATGCCGAAGGGAATTATTTAATCCCCGGAATGATAGACGACCAAGTGCATTTTCGTGAACCAGGACTTACTCATAAAGGCGATATCGCTTCAGAATCTCGTGCGGCAATTTCAGGCGGAATCACTTCCTATATCGAGCAACCCAACACAGTTCCCAATGCTGTAACTCAAGAATTATTAGAGCAAAAATATCAGATTGCAGCCCAATCATCGTATGCAAATTACTCATTTATGATGGGCGCAACAAACGATAATTTAGAAGAAGTTCTAAAAACCAATCCTAAAAATGTAGCAGGAATCAAAATTTTCTTGGGTTCATCGACAGGAAATATGTTGGTTGACAATGAAGCTGTTTTAGAAAAAATATTTTCGAGTACAAAAATGCTTATTGCTGTACATTGCGAGGACGAAACAACGATAAAAAATAATTTAGAAAAATACAAAGAAGAATACGGCGATGATATCCCAATGGAATTCCATCACCTCATTCGTAGCGAAGAAGCGTGCTACCTGTCTTCATCAAAAGCAGTAGCATTGGCACAAAAAACAGGTGCGAGATTGCATATTTTTCATGTTTCGACAGCAAAAGAAACCGAGCTTTTTTCGCACATTCCTGTCGAAGACAAACAAATTACTGCTGAAGTTTGCATTCATCATTTGTGGTTTACCAATGATGATTATGCGAAAAAAGGCACACTTATAAAATGGAATCCAGCGGTAAAAACTCAAGCAGACAAAGACGCATTGTGGAAAGCCTTGCTCGATGATAGAATTGATGTTATTGCAACCGATCACGCACCACACACGCTCGAAGAAAAACAGAATCCGTACACTACAGCACCATCTGGCGGGCCTTTAGTACAACATGCAGTTGTCGCTTTGTTTGAAGCTTTCCATCAAGGGAAAATTTCAATCGAGAAAATTGTCGAAAAAACAGCACACAATCCTGCCAAAATTTTCAAAATAGACCGTCGTGGTTTTATAAAAACGGGTTATTATGCCGATTTAGCTATTGTAAACACGGGAATGCCTTGGCGCGTAAACAAAGACAATATTTTATACAAATGTGGTTGGTCGCCGTTTGAAGATTTTACATTTACATCGAGAGTTACACACACCTTTGTAAATGGAGAATTAGTTTTTCATAACTTTAAAACCAAAGAAATTCATTGCGGTAAGCGATTAGAATTTAACAGATAATATGATGAAGAAAATAATTTTAGTACTATCTATTTTAATTTTTATTAGCGCTTGTTCTAATAAAAATGAAATTCCAAAACCCGCAAAACCAATAGACAAAGCGGTAATGGAAAACATCTTGTATGATTTGGCTTTGTTACAAGCACTGAAGAGTTATAGTCCCGAAAAACTGACTAAAAACAGCATAAATTCGAAAACTTATATTTACCAAAAATACAAAATAGATAGTTTGCAATTTGTAGAAAATAACAAATATTTCGCCTCGGATATTGAAACTTATAAGTTAATGTTCGAAAATGTATCTAACCGATTACAAAAGGAAAAAAATCAAATGGATACAATTCTTAGTAAAGAATTGAAAATTAAAATTAAAAAATCGCATGATTCTTTGGCAAAAATAAATAAAAAATCTAAAATTATTGTTAGAGGTTAGTTTTTAAAGAGTTTAGATAAACATCAACTTCTAGAAATTTATATCCCAATCGTTTTATTGTTTTTTCATTAGAATAAACATCTTTACTATGTAAAG
>NZ_JAYWDT010000247.1:0-5684 GCF_043779715.1 Flavobacterium sp. | reverse complement strand
TATTGGGGTGTTAAAATTAATGTCGCAATGCGGAATACTTTGTGTTATACTATTTGAAAATGACTCATTATCAAATTTTTGGATATAAGTATGGCTTTCATTTTCAAAATTAGCCTTCTCCTCGGTATCCGAAAATTCAAATACCGTGTTGACATAGCAACACGAAATCAGAATTAGAAGTACTATTTTGATGTATTTTTTCATTGTCGCTAAGGTACAAACTATAATTTTGTTTTGTAATCTATTGACGTATTCTTTATTTTTTTTTTACGGTCTCAGAGCATTACACACGACTTATATATAGACTACTTTAGTTATATCAATCAACCTATAAGGGCTATATATAAAATATTGAGCCAGTTTGTTTTTATTCATTAAACCTTCAATGCATATTTTATACTCCCTTAGCGGTTCTCCTCATTGTTACAAAAAAATGCAAACAAAAAAGACGCCATCACAGCATCTTTTTCTATTTTAATCCTATTAAACTCTAGAATTCCATTTTTTTATTTCACCTTCATTTTCTTTTAAAAAATAAAATCAAACCTAAAACACTCACAATTAAAATTCCTAAAGCGGAAATTACAGTTATCAAATCACGAATATTTTTTCCAGCCCATTCCATCAATAAAAATTTATGAAAAATAGCAAAAGAGTAACCTTCAAGCCTAGTGCTTCTATTTACCACAGATGCCAAACTAGATGTTGATGTCTCTATGTAATATGTTGTATTGTCGGGTGTGTTATATTCTAATTTTACAACTGGCAATCGCTTATTGACAAAACCATATTCTCGTTTGTCAAAATCGGTTAGGATCGAACTGCTTTTTAATACAAAATTAGGATTGTAACTTTCAGTGCCGTCCATTTCGCAACAATTTGAAGTTGGATTTATTAACATTTTCGAAAATTTTGTTACCAGAAATTGTGCGTATTCTATTTCAATGTTTTTTTCTAAAAGATTTGAATTTGCATTTACAAATTGTTTTTCCCATTTTTCATTTTCAGCATCATACAAATCACATTGATAAAAATAATTTTTTTTGAATTTAATGATTGAAATATTGATTAGTTGGCTCAAATCTACCTTAGTTTGGGTTGATAGAATTTTGATGTTAGAAACGTTTATAATTGGTTCATATATCATTTTTGGCAAAACATTGGGTTGCCATTTTTGGATTGCGTGATTACCTCCGCTAAATGCGAAGGTCAGAGTCAAAAACGAGACAATTATACCAATTTTGCGATGATTATTTCTTAAAAACCCTTCTGGATTTGTTGGTGTTACTTTTTTAAACTTCTTCCACATAAACCCATAAATTACTATACCACTAATGGCTGAAAATAATATGATTGAGAGAAACAAAATCATCGAAATTATCCGCAAGTAGGTGTTTGCAATAGCATCTATAAAAGCCCAATTATGAAAAGTATCGAATATCCAAATAAAAATTTGGCGCGATTTCGGGTTGTAAGTTGCTAGTTTACTAGAACTGGTTTCTACATAAACTTGCATTTCATCATCCCTATCGAATATAAGTTTGTAAACGGGTAAATATCGATTGATGTACTTGTATTGCGATGTAAATTCGGTTAATAATTCAATTTTTACAACATTACTTTTTGCATCATCGATAAAATATCTTGATAAATATTCAGCATACTTTTGGTCGCCATTTTCTAATTCTTTTGCGTTTAAAGCATTGAAATATCGATATTCATTTCTAACTGTTTTAATTTGATAATACGTTTGGTTTGCAAAACTTACCATTCTAAAATTCTTGAATAAATCAATTTTATTTAGAATTAAAACTTCTTGAACTGAAAGTTTTATTTGCGTAGTTTCAATTGGTTTAATATCCAATTTTTCGTGTGCAATTTCAGGCTTAAAAAAATGCGCCATAAAAGGGTGCATTATACCTGATAAAGTCCAAAATATAACTGGAATTAATGTAATAATTCCTAATGTACGATGCCATTTGTACATATTTTGCTTTATTTTTTTGATGATTTTTGAATCTTTCTTTTTAGATCGATTTTCTTTTGCAATAGGTTTTTCCATTGTAGTTTTTTTATAGTCGGGTAGCACTGAAAATCTTTTTTGAGGGCGATTTTTCTCGCCTTTAAAAAGAGTGTAACGAATAGCGGGATTGGCTCGTGAAAATTATTTTTTTAAATCGAAATTATATTGAATTCCAAACATAAATGTTCTTGGTGCAGAAACCGTATAAGTTGCTTTATCAGTCGCGTTGTTTCCTTTTGAAACATTATAAGCGTACAATTTATCGGTTATATTCATAATGTTTGTGTAAAACTCTATGCCTTTATACCTGTAAGCGACTCTAGCGTTGAAAAAGCTATATCCATCATATTTTACCGTGTTTATTTGGTCTTGGTAATAACTAGAAACATATTGCCATTCGACTGATGTTCTGAAATTAGGTAACCATTTTGGATAGTAACTCACTTCTGAATTCCCTATCCATTTTGGAGCAGATGGCATCTCAAAGCCATCGAGTTTCTGAACTGGGTCGCTTGGTTTATCGCTCACTTTAAAATCAATAAATTTGTGTTGGGCGGTAGTTCCGCCTATTCTAAATTGCCATTCCTGGGTTGGTTGATAATTTACGCCAAACTCAATTCCCGTGTGGCTTGTTTCTCCTGCTGATTGATAATCGGTCGAGTTATCAGGTTGGCGAATACTTAATAATTCGTTGTTCCCTTGTAGATAATAAACTGCATAATCAACAAATAATTTGTTTTTAAGTAAATTTAAAAAACCGCCAATTTCATAATTATTAAATTGCGCAGGTTTAAGATTATAATAAAAATCGGCTGGAACTGTTGCTGTTCCTGTCCCTGGTTTTTTTCTAAAAATTGAGGTTAATCCTGGAGGTGCAAATCCTTGAGCAAGGTTTCCGTAGAAACCAACATTTTTATTCAAATTGAAGTTTGCTCCAATTTTACTAGTAAATCTATTGTATTTTTTTATCCCTTCAGATTTATCAATATTGTTGATATAACTCAAATCCATTTGGTCAAAACGAGTTCCTAAAGTAATTTTTAGTTTAGCGATTACATTAAAACTATATTGTAAATATCCTGCCGAATTTTTAATTTTTGCCTCGTAATCTGCTAATTTTATATCAGGTCTTTCGGCAAGAATTTGATAATTATTCACTGAAAGTCCTCCTGCATTTAAGCTGGCCTTCAAATCTATTTGATACGAATTGTAGTCGTTAGGCGAATAATCATATAATGCCCCAGCGATTAAATTTGATTTCAAAAATTCGAATTTTTGAGAATGTTGTGCTAAAACACCGTAACTTTTGAAGTTGTTTGAGTTTATTTCTCCTCTTGCTTTATTGGGGTCGTTTGCTGCACTTGGTGTTGGATTCCAACGAATTCCATAAGATGGATTTTGTCCCAGTTTGTTATCTCTATAGAAAACGGTTACAAATGTTTCGGATTTGTCATTCCAATTATGGTTTAATGTCATTCTAGTTCTTAAAGCTTCAGATTTTCGGTAAGTAAAATCGGTTGTGCTTGAATAATTTCTACTCTTAAAAGTTTCTTCGTTAATACTGCCGCTAGTTTGTGAATAGTATTTTCCTTGCATAAAAGTTGTTGTCAATTTGGTGTTTGGAGTGACATCATAATCCAAACGCACATTGATATTGTTTTTAGAATAATCAGATGATGCTAACCAAGAATTTTTTTGGTCGGAAGTTAAACCCGAAACATAAAAACTAACTTTTCCAATTGTTGCACCACCGGCAACCTGCAAACGTTTATAACCGAATTGGTCGGCTTGAACACCAATTTTGAAAGTTGGGTCTAAAGTTGGACTTTGTGTAATAAAATTGATTGTTCCACCAATGGCTTCTGGTCCATAAATAGAAGAAACCGGTCCTTTCACAACTTCGATACTATTAAGCGAAAACTGGTTTATTTCTAACAAAGCGTTGTGATTAAAAACGCCTAATGGACGAATTGGCAAGCCATCTTCGAGATACAAAAAGTAACTAGAGTACGAAATAGGCTGACGAATTGCCATGGCGTGCTGTTCGTTTCCGAGATTGACCATTAAAACTCCCGGAGTTTTATTGATAACCTCGTAGATACTTGTTGGTTTAGTTTCAGATATAGTTTTTGCAGTTAATTTGCTTACTGAAACTGGAATTTCCGAGCGTTTTGCAGCGCCTCGATTTGCAGTTATAATTACTTCTTCAAGTTGCTGTTCGGTTTTTGTGCTATCTTTTACCGTTTTGTTTTGTGCATAAGAAAATTGCCCAATAAGAATTAGGACTAAAATTATTTTTTTCATTAGATAATTATAAATATTAATAATCGTTTCGTTGACTTAAAGTCAACAAAAAATGCATTTCGAGATATTGAAATGATAAATTAAAAAATATAATTATGCGGTGGGAGGATGAAAAATTGCAAAAGAAACCGAGATTGGTTTTGAAGCGTAATAAGAAGAAATATTTTTATTAATTTCTAAAAGTGTAATAGGAGTGAAGTTGTATGATATTGAACTAATTGTGTAAACGGTTTCTACTTTTTCTTTTAAAATATTTTCGTGTTTTTTTTCGTTTTGGGCTTGTTTTTTCAATTCCGCTCGTAAAACACAATTACCATTACAACTATTGTTTTTTTGTTTTCTCAATACGCAAAGTGTTTTCGCAATTTCGTTTTGATTGATTTTAAAAGTAACACAAATAATGATAGTACTAAATGAGTTTAGTAATAGTGTTAATGTTAGAAATATTGAAAACAGAAATTTCAACCTTTTTTTTTGCAAAGTTAAGTTTTGATACTCATTTTTTCTAAACTATTTCTATATTTTTTTCGATTATTTTAAGGGATTATTTTTATGAAAATTGCTTTTATATTTAATAGATAAGGCACTAACTTCTGATTAATTACTAATTCTAAAGTTGTAATGTCTTATGCCTAATTTACGTAGAAAAAATAGCTGATGGAATATCGTTTTTTAGATATTCACCATCTTTAAAGTTTTGAACTTTTATTAAATTGCCGTCTATGTCAAATAAATTTAGTTTTCCATTTCCGTCATTTAAATTACCTTTATCTAATTGCTTTCCATTTCCATCAAAGCAACTAATTATAGGTATTAGTTTTGCGTTTGTATATAATCGTTCTGTATTGATTTTGCCGTTAGTATGAAACCAATCCCATTTACCAATTAATTTCCATTGTTTAGTGTTCCAGTTCCTTCTTTACTTCCGTTTTCGTGAAAAAATCTCCATATTCCATTTTATTTTCCTTTATTAAAATCTCCAATCTGATGCAATTTTCCATTTTCGTGAAACATTTTCCTAATTCCAATTTTTTTTCCATCACGATATTTACCTTTTTGAAATATCTTTCCATTTTTATGATAGAATTTCCAATTTTCAGTTTTTAAATCATTTGTTGCTCTCCCGATTTTTTTTAGTTCACCACTGTCATAAGTATCTTTTGTTAGTTTACAAGAGACAATTAATAAAGTCATAATAAATAGGATAATTATTTTTTTCATTTATTAATATTATGTTCTTCCACGACACATTTATAATTTATTACAGCTATCCGAAAGTTTTACTAAATAATAGAAAAACTGCCTCGACCCTTTATAAATAGGGTATGATTATAAAATTATGCTGAAAATAAGTCAG
>NZ_JAYWDT010000246.1:0-5709 GCF_043779715.1 Flavobacterium sp. | reverse complement strand
TTTTTTTTTTGCTATCAACCTACATTATTTTTTTAATCTGTGAATCTGTGGCAAAAAAAACAGTATTCAATAAACGGATAGTCATAAAAAATAATATCTTCGCTTCTGCGTTATATAGTTTTCAAAACGCCAAAATAAATGCAAAAAAAACACCTAATTCTTTTATTATTTACAATCTATACTTCGACTTATAGTCAAATAGGAGGGCAAAGCGTATATCAGTTTCTAAACCTCATTTCGTCGCCAAGACAAGCCGCATTGGGAGGAAAAACGATTACAAATTACGATTACGATGTCAACCAACCTTTATTTAATCCAGCAAGTATAAATACCGAAATGGATGGTCGTTTAGCCGTAAATTACGGAAACTATTTTGGAGATGTAACCTACGGAACAGGAGCTTTTGCTTATACATATGACAGACATGTACAAACATTACATGGTGGGATTACCTATATAAATTACGGAAAATTTGATGGACGAGATGAGTTCGGAGTAGCAACAGGAGAGTTTACAGGAAGCGAAATCGCACTTTCGTTAGGTTATGCTTATAATGTGCCTTTTACAAAATTATATCTCGGCGGAAACGCAAAATTTATCTCCTCAACACTCGAAAGTTATAACTCATTTGGAGTCGCCGCCGATTTGGCTGCCATGTATGTCGATGACAAAAACGACATAAATTACGGACTCGTAGTTCGAAATTTTGGAACACAAATTACAACCTATAATGGTACAAACGAAAAATTACCTTTCGAAGTCATAGCAGGAATATCACAAGAATTAGAAAACGTACCCATTCGTTGGCACTTAACGCTAGAAAACCTGCAAAAATGGAATGTTTCCTTCGCCAATCCCGCCAGAAGCCAACAAACTATCGATGGTGAAGCCACCGAAGAAAAAGTAGGATTTCTAGGAAACACTTTTAGGCACGTTATTTTTGGTGCCGAAATTTTTCCAAAAAAAGCATTTAGTTTACGATTAAGTTATAATTTCCGTCGTGCTGCCGAACTCAAAATCCTAGAGCAACGAACATTTTCAGGAATATCGGCAGGTTTCGGACTCCGATTCCGAAAATTCCGCTTCGATTATTCCTACTCACGATACACCCTAGCTGCAAACACGAGCTTATTCGGACTAACCATCAATTTGTATAACAACGAAAAATAATTTTTTTTGAAGCAGAATCCGTAAAGTCTTTAGGAAACAATATTCCTGCTATCGTTTTTAGTCTCGCCCGAAAAGGCGAGAGCTATCAGCTCTATCAGGGCTAAATACAAACTTTGCGATTTCTATTAAACATTTTAAAAAATTGAAAAAAATAACCATTGCCATCGACGGATTTTCCTCAACAGGGAAAAGTACATTAGCCAAACAATTAGCCAAACAATTAGGTTATATATATGTAGATACTGGTGCTATGTATCGTGCCGTAACCTATTATGCAATGCAAAATAATTACATCAATCACCAGGAGTTTAATCAGCAAGCACTCATAAACGATTTGCCAAAAATTAAACTTACTTTCCAGTTTAATCCAAATTTAGGCTTTGCTGAAATGTATCTAAACGATATTAATGTAGAAAACGAAATTCGCACCATCGAAGTATCTAGTTTTGTAAGTAAAGTTGCTGAGGTCTCACAAGTTAGAGCCAAACTGGTCGAGCAACAACAAGAAATGGGGAAAAATAAAGGCATCGTCATGGATGGTCGTGATATAGGAACTGTAGTTTTCCCAGATGCGGAACTCAAAATATTCATGACAGCCAGCGCACAAACACGTGCCCAACGCCGTTATGATGAAATGACCGAAAAAGGAGAAAATGTGTCATTTGATGCCGTTTTAAAAAATGTGCAAGAACGAGATTATATTGATACACATCGCGAGGATTCACCGCTTGTAATGGCAGATGATGCCATCGAAATAGACAATTCTCATTTGTCTAGAGAAGAACAATTTCAGGTTGTTCTTGATTTGGTTGATAATATTTAGAAAAATTTATTTGTAAAGTTATTTTTTATGTTAGTTTTACGTTTCTAAAAAATACTTAACCTATTTAAATACTAAAAAATGAACATAAAAAATAGATTAACAATCATGAGTTTTCTCCAGTTTTTTGTTTGGGGAGCATGGTTAATTACAGTTGGAAACTATTGGTTCGCAACAAAACAGTGGAGCGGAGCAGAGTTTGGAGCTATATTTTCTACTTTGGGACTTTCTTCTATTCTTATGCCAGCACTAACAGGTATTATAGCCGATAAATGGATAAATGCTGAAAAATTATACGGAATACTTCATATTTTAGGTGGTTTTGCTATTGCTTATTTACCTCAAGTTGACAATCCAACAGGTTTTTATTGGGTTATTTTTGCTGCTATGATGTGTTATATGCCAACAATTTCATTATCTAATTCGGTAGCATATAATATTCTTAAAAATAATAATTATGACATTGTAAAAGTTTTTCCGCCTATTAGGGTTTGGGGAACAATAGGTTTTATTGCCGCGATGTGGTTAACAAATTTATCTGGAAATAAAGCGTCTGTAAATATGTTTTATATTTCTGCTTTTGCCGCAATAGTTTTAGGAATTTACTCGTTTACGTTGCCTAAATGTCCGCCACAAAAATTAATTTCCGAAAGCGATTCATTTCTTAAAAAATTAGGACTAGACGCATTTAAATTATTTGGAACTTATAAAATGGCATTATTTTTTATTTTCTCTATGTTTTTAGGTGGCGCTTTGCAATTAACGAATATGTATGGAGATACTTATTTGTCTGAATTTTCCAAAGTCCCTCAATACGCCGATTCATTTGTAGTTAAATATTCGACTATTATTATGTCAATTTCTCAAATATCGGAAACTTTATTTATTCTTGCCATTCCGTTTTTCTTAAAACGTTTTGGTATCAAACAAGTTATGCTAATTAGTATGTTGGCTTGGGTTCTAAGATTCGGATTATTTGCTTATGGAAATCCAACTGACGGATTATGGATGATTATTATGTCTTGCGTTGTGTACGGAATGGCATTCGATTTCTTTAATATTTCGGGTTCATTATTTGTAGAAACCACAACCGATTCTAAAATGCGTTCTTCAGCTCAAGGATTGTTTATGATGATGTCTAATGGCTTTGGTGCTTTTTTTGGCGGAATAATAAGCGGATTTATAATTGATAAATATTTTACAATAGATGGACAACGAGATTGGCATAGTATCTGGTTAGCTTTTGCAGCTTATGCTCTTGTAGTTGCAATATTATTTGCTGTTTTATTTAAGCACAAACACGACCCAAAAGATGTGGAGAGTATAACACACTAAAAAAAATAATATAAAATTGTTAAGAAACGCAACAGGTTTTAAAATCTGTTGCTTTTTTTTATGGATTCCCGCCTGCGCGGGAAAGACAGGTCTACAATTGTTTTTTGATATCACGAAGCTAACAGTGCAATTTCTTTGGAACTGTCTTTCTAGTAAAAGCGGAAAACTATTTGCTACTTTAAACATTTTTTGTCTCCTAAAAAAGCTAATAATATTTCTAGCCCTGATAGAGCCAAATATCCTTTTTGTTTTGTGCTTCAACATGCTCAGCATGACAATACAAAAAGATGTAGGCGAAAGCGGGAGAATGTTTCCTAAAAAACGAACTGTTTCTTGCTCCTAATAATAAGTTGGTCAACTATTTGCGATTACAAAAAAAAGCATTACTTTTGCAGTCCAAAATGCAGAGTAGAGTTTCGTTTGGAAATTAAATTTATTTATGTAAAACACTTTTGTTTTTCTATCGCGTAAAGAAACTCACGAAAAACAAAATACAAATTTTTATCAGCATGTCTGAAACATTAAAATCACAAGAACAGTTTTTAGCAGATTTTAACTGGCACAATTATTCTGAAGGAATAGATCCAGTTGATGCAGCAAACTTAAGAGAATTTGAAGAATTAGTAGCAAAAACATTTATCGCAACAGACCAAGAAGAAGTTGTAGATGGTGTTGTTGTTAGAATTACTGACAGAGACGTTATCGTTGATATCAACGCTAAATCTGAAGGTGTTATTTCTTTGAACGAATTCCGTTACAATCCATCACTTAAAGTAGGTGATAAAGTTGAAGTTTTAATCGACATTCGTGAAGACAAAACAGGACAACTTGTTTTATCTCACAGAAAAGCTCGTACTATCAAAGCATGGGATAGAGTTATTTCTGCAAATGAAACTGGAGAAATTGTAAACGGTTTTGTAAAATGTAGAACTAAAGGTGGTATGATCGTTGACGTTTTTGGTATTGAAGCTTTCTTACCAGGATCTCAAATCGATGTTAAACCAATTAGAGATTACGATCAGTATGTAAACAAAATGATGGAATTTAAAGTTGTGAAAATCAACCACGAATTCAAGAATGTTGTTGTTTCTCATAAAGCGCTTATTGAAGCGGATATCGAAGTTCAGAAAAAAGAAATCATAGGTCAATTACAAAAAGGACAAGTATTAGAAGGTGTTGTTAAAAACATTACTTCTTATGGTGTGTTTATTGATTTAGGTGGAGTTGATGGATTAATTCACATTACTGACCTTTCTTGGTCTAGAATTAATCACCCAAGTGAAGTTCTTGAATTAGATCAAAAATTAAACGTTGTAATCCTTGATTTCGATGACGAGAAAACAAGAATTCAATTAGGATTAAAACAATTAAACGCTCACCCTTGGGATGCTCTAGATGCTAATTTAGCAATTGGAGACAAAGTAAAAGGTAAAGTAGTTGTAATCGCTGATTACGGTGCATTTATCGAAGTTGCTGAAGGTGTTGAAGGTTTAATCCACGTTTCTGAAATGTCTTGGTCTACGCACTTGCGTTCTGCTCAAGATTTCGTAAAAGTAGGTGATATCGTTGAAGGTGTTATCTTAACTCTTGACAGAAGCGAACGTAAAATGTCTCTTGGTATCAAGCAAATGACACAAGATCCATGGACTGATATTACTTCTAAATATCCAGTAGGTTCTAAACATACAGGTACAGTTAGAAACTTCACAAACTTTGGAATTTTCGTAGAATTAGAAGAAGGAATCGACGGATTGGTTTATATCTCAGATTTATCTTGGACTAAAAAAATCAAGCATCCATCAGAATTTATCACTGTAGGTGAGAAATTAGACATCGTAGTTCTTGAACTTGATGTAGATGCTCGTAAATTATCTTTAGGACACAAACAAACTACTGCTAATCCTTGGGACAAACATGAAGCTGCTTTTGCTGTTGGAACTATCCATAACGGTGAAATCGCTGAAATCGTTGAAAAAGGTGCTACTGTAGATTTTGGAGATGATGTTGTTGCTTTTATTCCTACACGTCACCTTGAAAAAGAAGATGGTAAGAAATTGAAAAAAGGTGATACTGCTGACTTCAAAGTTATCGAATTCAATAAAGAATTTAAAAGAGTTGTAGCTTCACATACTGCTATTTTCCGTGAGGAAGAAGAGAAAAATGTGAAAACAGCTTCAGATAATAATTCTAACTCTAATTCATCTTCATCTAACAACAATGCAGCTGCTGCAACGTTAGGAGATAACAATGATGTATTAGCTGCTTTGAAAGCTAAAATGGAAAAATCAGAGAAAAAATAATTCTCTAGTTTTTTTGAATATAGAAAGTCCCGAGGAATCGGGACTTTTTTTTGTACTGTATTGTCATTCCGAGGAAGGAGGAAT
>NZ_JAYWDT010000245.1:0-13016 GCF_043779715.1 Flavobacterium sp. | reverse complement strand
AACTCCTGTTACCAATCCTGTATTACTTACAGTGGCTACTCCTGTATTTGATGAAGCCCAAGGTGTCGTCGCATTTGCAGTAGCAGAACCTGTAAGTTGCGTGGTTAATCCAACACAAGCATTTAAAGTTCCTGTAATTGTTGGCAATGCGTTGATAGTTACCGTTGTGGTAATAATACAACCATTACTATTGGTATAAGTAATAATTGTAGTTCCTGCTGAAACTCCTGTTACCAATCCTGTATTACTTACAGTGGCTATTCCAGGGTTTGATGAAACCCAAGGTGTCGTCGCATTTGCAGTAGCAGAACCTGTAAGTTGCGTGGTTAATCCAACACATACTAATAAGGTTCCTGTAATTGTTGGTAAAGCGTTAACCGTTACTGTTGCGGTAATAGCACAACCATTACTATTGGTATAAGTAATAATTGCTGTTCCTAACGAAACTCCTGTTACCAATCCTGTATTACTTACAGTGGCTACTCCAGGGTTTGATGAAACCCAAGGTGTCGTTCCATTTGCTGTACCAGAACCTATAAGTTGCGTGGTTAATCCAATACATGCATTTAAAGTTCCCGTAATTGTTGGCAATGCATTAATTGTTACTAATGTTGTAGCAGTTAATGCTGAACAACCCGCAGATGCAGGTGGAACGGTATAAGTTACTGTATAAACTCCTGAAGGGCTTCCGTTTGGAGTAATTGTTCCTGTAGTTGCATTAATTATTAAAACTTCAGGGCCAGGAATAACTGGACTTGCAGTATAAGTACCTGGTGCAAAAACACCAGTTCCTGATAAATAAACTAATTTAGGTACTGCATCTGATTCACAAAATGATGTGTTAGGTGTACTAGGTGTGCTATAAGATATAGCAGCAGTGCGTGGTGCACAATTATTTGCTATGCAACTATGAGTATTTGGTAAAAAACAACTACCTGCTGGTCCAGTAGGTGTTAATGTAATTACAACAGTATCTCCCGGAGTTAAACCTGATACTGAATAAGTTAATACATTACCAATTGCTCCAACATTTACTACTGGATTAGCATTTACTTGATAAGACACGTTATAACCTGTTGCTCCTGTAACTGCTGTCCAAGTAAATTCTACCGAAGTAGTTGTAGTTGTACCACAATTTATTGTTGGGGTTAGTACTGGATTAATTGTAACTGTTGTACTGGTATTAAATGCTGGGCAAGAAGCCGTTGCAGCAATATCATAATTTACTGTATACATTCCTGGTGTACTCGTACTAGGAATAATTTCTCCAGTGGTTGAATTTATTGTCAATCCAGTTGGATTTGTTGTAAAGCTTCCACTAGGAGTTAAACCTGAAGTAACTATAGGCTGTGGCGTCGTAACACTTGTACAATATGTTGGACTAGCGTAAGAAAACGTACCTGCCGGCGCAGCAGCCACAATTAAATCAAAAAATCTCGTAGCAACACACCCTGTTGTGTTATCCTCAACTCTAACATAAATTCTAACTGGTGAAGATGAGATAGAATAATTAGTCAAACTTGCAAAAGGAATAGCTGGACTTCCATTATCTGCGGCTAATTGAGATGTATGGTATGTAATGGTATAATCCGAAGCTGTGAGAGCACCTAAAATTTGAGTGTCTTTGTTTATTGAAGGAAATATATAAGGCGCTGCCGAACTTGTGCAAAGAACAATATCCGTAGGTTGTGTTACTGGTATTGGAGCGTAATATGTAAGTGTCATACTTTTGGTAACCTCATAACATCCTCCAGGTCTAGTGGTTTTTACTGACCAAGTTCCTGCTTGATTTACAGATATAGTTTGCATATTATTATAAGCAGGTTGTACTACACCTCCTAACAACCATTGAAAAGGTGGTGTACCTGTAAAATTTGTATCAGCAAAAGATGCTGTAATATTTATAGAAGTCCCTGCACACTCCGTACGATTTGGACCTAAAGAAACACCACAGACAATATCACAATCTGTAGAACCATAAGTTGGCAAAATAGGCTGTCTTTGTTCTAGTTTTATAAATCCTGGACCTCCAATGAAATTAGTAACCACAGCAAGATAATATTGTCCTGCAACAGCGCCAGCAATGGTCATGTGCTCGGTTTCACTAGTACTGTAACTACAATCTATCAAATTACCTGGAGCAGGTCTAGGATAGTCCCCAGGAAACCCTCCAGACCCTGGAGGGTCTGCGTCATTATTACGACATCCTGTTGTCCCAGGACAGTTATTAACCATGCTTCCACAATTCCCAGTTGCCGAAGCAAAAGGCCCCCAAACTGCAAAGTCGACATCCATTTCATCCGCTGGAAGTGGTGAAGGAAAACCAGCAGCATTAAAACTCCTATTTTGAATAATATCAAAAATTAAAGTCCCAGTTTGATCCACTTTAAAGTAAAACCATGCTGGTCTAGGTGTAGAACCCAAACATGCAGTTGCTCCGCCACCACCAGTTGTTGCACTTGGAAATATCAAGGATGGAGTAGTGCCATCCGCCCCACAAAAAGCTGTTGCGGTTGCACATGTTGCTCCTTGCCCATAAATATTAATAGCAACTAAACTAAAAACTAAAAATAGTATTATTTTTTTCATATTATTTTGCATAACTTATTTTATGAAATTATGATATTGCCAATCAGAGATTTTTTCGCAATTTGTTTTGTTAACAATTACTCTCCATTTGAAGCACTTACTCATCATTTCAAGATGACTTAATATTTTCGAACCAGCAATTCCGTTTTCGGCATTCCCTATATTTAGGATAAAGGTATCTTTATAAGTAACGGCTTTCTCTTTATGGAAACAATCTAAAATAGGAACTATTTCAATTTTAATTGAAGCATCTTTCACTTCTGAAAAATCCCAATTTACAATAGCAAATTTGTCAGAATAAACATCTTCTTTTGTGTATTCTGCAATCTCGGCCTTATAATTCGCATTACAATCTATGTTTTCTTGCGAATAAATAAATTGTGAGATCATAAAAACAAAGATAATTTTAAGGGTAATAAATTTCATCTCTTAGTTGGTTTAGTTAAATTCGTTCGAAATTTAAGAAATAATTAAGTAATAATTAATATTTGTTTACACTTTTTAATACTCAAAATCAATAAATAAATTTGAATATATTACATATATTTGCAATTAATAAACTTTTTAATTGTTTAAACCTTATATTTAATGGCTCATAACGACGATTTTCAAGACGAAATTGGAAACAATCATATTGCTACAAATGCAAAAAATCCTGTAAGAAAAGACGCATTTGTTCTGACCGATGATCAGAAAATAGAATCTATAAAAAAAGATGTAGAAAGTATTTTGCAAACACTTGGTATGGATCTTACTGATGATAGCTTGTCAGGAACACCCAACCGTGTGGCAAAAATGTTTGTAAAAGAAATTTTTGGCGGACTAAACCCTAACAAAAAACCAAAACCTTCTACTTTTGATAATAATTACAAATATGGCGAAATGCTCGTTGAGAAAAACATTGTGGTTTACTCTACTTGCGAACATCATTTGCTACCTATTATAGGAAGAGCTCATGTGGCCTATATATCAAACGGGACTGTGATTGGTTTATCTAAAATGAATCGAATTGTCGAATATTATTCGAAAAGACCACAAGTTCAGGAAAGATTAACAATGCAAATTGTACAAGAACTTCAAATTGCTTTAGGAACCGACGATGTGGCTTGTGTTATCGATGCAAAACACCTTTGCGTAAACTCTCGCGGAATAAAAGATATAGAAAGTAGTACTGTAACATCCGAGTTTGGCGGAAAATTTAAAAATTTAGAAACCCGAAGAGAATTCTTAGATTATATTAAATTGGAAACTAAATTCTAAAATAAAATTCATTAATACCGAAATGCCCTAGACCTGATTGCAGTGAAAATCCTTTTTTGAGGCACGAAAAAAAGATTGAAACGAAAAGCAGGAATAGCTCCTAAAAAAATAAAAAGAATGTCATTATATAAATCGCAACCCATAAAAATATACAACACGCTTTCTGGCGAAAAAGAAAATTTCACTTCTATTCATGAAGGAAATATTGGTATGTATGTTTGTGGGCCAACTGTTTACAGTAATGTTCATTTGGGAAATGTGCGAACTTTTATGTCGTTTGATATGATTTTTAGGTATTTATTGCACCTAGGATACAAAGTTCGTTATGTGAGAAATATTACTGATGCAGGTCATCTTACCGATGATGGCGATGTAAATAACGACCGATTTGTAAAACAAACCCGACTCGAAAAATTAGAACCTATGGAAGTAGTTCAGAAATACACTGTCTATTTTCATAAAGTTTTAGATTTATTTAATTTTTTGCCACCAAGTATCGAACCTACTGCCACAGGTCATATTGTAGAACAAATAGAGCTTATTGAAAAATTAGTTGCTAATGATTTTGCTTATGTAAGTAATGGTTCTGTTTATTTTGATGTTTTAGAATACAACAAAAAAGGACTAAATTATGGCGAACTAAACAACCGAAATGTTGAAGAATTATTAGCCAATACCAGAGATTTAGACGGGCAAAACGAAAAGAAAAACCCGCAAGATTTTGCTTTATGGAAAAATGCTTCTCCCGCTCACATCATGAGATGGAACTCGCTTTGGGGTGAAGGATTTCCTGGTTGGCATTTAGAATGTACTGCAATGAGTACAAAATACTTAGGTGAATATTTTGATATTCACGGTGGCGGAATGGATTTAAAATTCCCACACCACGAATGCGAAATTGCACAAGGGAAAGCTTGCAACGGAAGTTCGCCAGTAAAATATTGGATGCATGCCAATATGCTCACTATGAACGGGCTTCGTATGAGTAAATCTACTGGAAATTATATTTTACCAATGGAACTCATAAATGGAGAAAATACTTTTTTCGAAAAAGCTTTTCACCCAAATATAGTACGTTTTTGTTTTCTGCAAGCACATTATCGCAGCGTTTTAGATATTTCTAACGAGGCGATGGTTGCTAGCGAAAAAGGATTTAATAGATTGATGGAAAGCATTGCTGTTTTAAATAATTTGCAAGCTAAAAACACATCTTCACTTAACATCCAATCATGGAGACAAAATTGCTATGATGCAATAAATGATGATTTTAACACGCCAATTCTAATCGCTCAATTGTTTGAAGGTGCTCGATACATTAATTTGGTTAATGATGAGAAAGAAACTTTAACTCAAGATGATTTAGAAGTGCTAAAAAACACGATGCATAGTTTCCTTTTTGATGTTTTAGGTATTAAAAACGAAAAAGCAAACGATAATAACTCCGATAAGCTAGAAGGTGTTGTAGAAATGCTAATCGAAATGCGCAAACAAGCCAGAGAGAATAAGGATTTTGCAATGTCAGACCAGATTAGAGATCAGCTATTGGTTTTAGGAATTCAGTTGAAAGACGGAAAAGAAGGCACAACATTTTCAATATAATATTTTGAGTTTAAAAAAGATTCTGATATTTCCATTTATGTTTGTGGTTCGATTTTACCAAATCGTAATTTCGCCACTAACTCCCGCAACTTGTAGGTTCACTCCTACTTGCTCTCATTATACAGCCGAAGCTTTACAAAAACACGGATTATTTAAAGGAGGATATCTTGGTGCCAGAAGAATTTTGAGTTGTCATCCTTGGGGACGAAGCGGTTACGATCCAGTTCCTTAATATATTAGATTACTCCGTCCGCTCGCTCTTTCAGGCTCGGGTGCAGATATCAGATTTTAGAAATCCAGTTAAAATTTTAACAATTCATATTGAAATTTCTTTTTAAAATACTACTTTTGGCTAACACCAAATACCAGAAAACAAAAATATGACACACTTTTTACAGATCGTTTGGAATCCTTCGGAAGGAATACAATTGGGTTCATTTACCTTACATTTTTACAGTTTAATGTTCGTTGTAGCGTTTGTTTTGGGTTGGTTTATTATGAAACCAATTTTTAAAAGAGAAAATGAACCAATCGAAAAATTAGACAGTTTACTAATATACATGGTACTTGCCATCTTAATTGGTGCAAGATTGGGTGATGTTATATTTTACAATTGGAGTAGTTATTATCCAGATCATTTACTCGAAATTTTCCTTCCAATAAGAGAAAATCCAAACGCTACTTTATTTTATTTTATAAAAGGTTGGGAATTTACCGGATTTAGAGGTTTAGCAAGTCATGGTGCAGCAATTGCGGTTATTATTACGATGTATTTTTATACTACCAAAGTGCTTAAAAGACCTATTTTATGGATTCTCGACAGAGTTGTAATTCCTGTTGCCAGTGGAGCAATATTTGTACGATTAGGCAACTTTTTTAATTCTGAAATTTACGGACCAATTGTTTCAGGAAAACCTTTTTATGGTGTGAAATTTATCCGTGAAGACGAGTTTTGGATGGATAAAAACATACGTCAAATCACACAAACAAACGATTTAAGCAAAGCTTACAAGCTTATAGAAACTGATCCTAATTTTGCAACAACTCTAAATGCAATTCCGTTTAGACATCCTTCGCAATTATATGAAGCTTTTGGATACATTTTTGTTTTTGCAATTTTATTCTTTTTTTATTGGAAAACTGATGCCCGTCAAAAACAAGGTTTCCTTTTCGGAACCTTCTTAATCACGTTATTTTCAGTAAGAATTCTAGTTGAATTTGTAAAAGAAAGCCAAGGTGGTTTCGAATCCGCTTTAGGTATTTTATCTACAGGACAATGGTTAAGTATTCCGTTTATAATTGCTGGATTATTCTTTGTTTTTAGAGCAAAAAAGGAAGTAGTTTAAAATAATATATTTATATTTTGAATAAAAAAACACGCAGATTGCGTGTTTTTTTATTCAAAATATAAAGTTTGATTTGATTTAAAATTCTCAGAATTTTCTAATACAAACCAAGCTCTAGCAATCCCGAAAAACTGCTGTTAGTATAGAGTTGGTATTAATTCATTAATGTTCCGTCTTCGGTTAAAATTACCCTTCCGTCTTTTTCAACTTCAAATGTAATATCTGGAGAATTGTCTTCTCCAATAATATTTCTATAAACTTTGTATGTGTAGTTTCCATTCGAGAAGGCAATAACGTGATTACCTCCGCTTCCTTCATATTCTAATTCTCCATTATTTAAAATTATATCAGGTTTTGAAGATTCTATTTTATTTGTTTTCCAAGAAGCATATCTGTATTTTTGATTAGATAGTTCATCAATTCTAATCAAATAATTTTTAGTCTTTATTTTGTATGTTGAGCTTTTGAAAGTTTTTAATGAAACATGCAAGCTTTCTTTTTCCTTAGCTATCAAACCATTTTTTAACTTTTTCTCAAAGTCGCTTTGATAGTTTATGGCAGTTATTTTCCCATTATCACTTTCTACCCATACAATGCCATTGTCCAACATAATTCCTCTCCACCCAACTTCTGACCATTGTTTAATTTTTGAGTTAGCAATCTTGTCAACAAGAGTTTTATCAAAAACTTCATTAAAACGCTTTCTAAATTCATTTTTGTCTTTAATACTTGGTATTGGATATTCTCTACTTAAAGGGAAGTTAATGATTTTTGATATTTTGTCAATGTTTTTCTGTTTGAATAAAGCTATGACATTTTTGATGTTGTCAATTTTGTAGTCGTCAAGTTTTTCATTTTGAGAGTAACTAATTTTGGAAACAAGTAATATTAAAAATAATAGTTTGAATTTCATTTTATATATTTTTACAATGACCACTAACTTAAAAAGTTGACTAATTTATAAACAATAATTAACTCAAAACAAAAGAAGTAATTATTAGTATTTAAAACTATTTAAACTCATCAGGAACTGATGTTGGTGTCTCTGCAGGAATAGTCGTTTCGGTCGGTGCACTAGTTGGCGCAACTGAAGGTGCAACTTTAGGGAAAGCGTCGTATTTTTTTAGTACTTCATTCCAGTTTATAACACTAAAAAAAGTATTTACATATTCTCTCTTTTTATTCTGAAATTTCAGATAATAAGCGTGTTCCCACATATCTAAATTTAAAAGAGGAATACCTGAAAAACCTAGATTTTTCATCAAAGGATTGTCGTTATTTAGTGTGGTTACAATTCGCAATTTTCCTGTTTTATCTGAAACCAACCAAGTCCAACCGGATCCAAATACTTTGAGCGATGTTTCTGTAAATTGTGATCTAAAGGCATCAAAAGAACCAAAATCTCTAACAATAGCCTCCATTAAATCGCCTTCTGGTTCGCCTTCAGCATTGGCCGACATGTTTCCCCAAAAAAAGTTATGATTGTAAAAACCTCCTGCATTATTTCTAATTTCAGTATCGGATAAATTCAGGTTTTTGAATATATCGTTTAACGAAAGTGTTTCGTATTTTGTTCCAATCACCGATTTATTCAGATTATTTACATAACCCAAATGGTGTTTAGAATAATGGATTTCGATAGTTGTGGCATCAAAATTTGGCTCGAGCGCTTTGTAATTATAGGGTAATTGAAACATTTCAAAAGCGCCTTCAGTAGCTTTCACATCGGTTGCTTTACTATTTCCGCCTTTTACTTTTACAACTTCAATAGGTGTTGCTGGCACATCTACTTGCTCGATTAATGTATTTTTTTTACATGAAACTACAGTTGTTAATGCCAATATGATAACGAATAACTGAGAATATTTCATATGTAGATAATATTTATTTTTTATTGGAATATGGTATATTTATTAGGAAATCTTAATTTGTATTCGTGATTTAGCATCATAAATATTTCATATACTATTTTTTTGAAATTTGATTGATAATATCAATATAACATTCTTTTGCTTCTTCGGCTGAAATATGACTTATTTGCAACCAAGCATTATTCTTGAAAGCATCTCTAACGTCTAGATTTGAGTAATTTACACTTCCTAAAGAACCAAAGGTAGCTTGCTTATAATAGGCATAACATCTTAACTGAACATCTTGTGGCAACGACGCTTGAGGAATCGTTAGAGCAAGTTGTATGGCTTCTTGAAATCGTGTATCTAAATCTTTTTCAGACATTTAACCTAAAGCTATAATCGTTTTGTTTCCTGTCGCCACTTCATTTAGTTTCACATTTACTTTTGTTCCTAATGGTAAAAACAAATCTACTCGTGAGCCAAATTTTATAAATCCGGCATCGGTTCCTTGAACTACTTGCGTTCCTTCTTCTGCATAATTTACAATTCTTTTGGCAAGCGCTCCAGCTATTTGACGATACAATATTTCTCCAAAAACTTTATTTTCGATAACTACTGTGGTACGCTCGTTTTCGGTACTGGCTTTTGGATGCCAAGCCACAAGAAACTTTCCCGGGTGGTATTTGCTGTATTTTACCAATCCTGAAACAGCATAACGAGTAACATGCACATTTATAGGTGACATAAATATAGAAACCTGTAAACGTTTGTCTTTGAAATATTCTGGCTCGAAAACCTCTTCTATAACTACTACTTTTCCATCTACTGGTGCTACAATCTGATTGTCATTGTCAACAATACTTCGGTTTGGATTTCTAAAAAATTGCAAAATTATGATATAGAAAAACAAAGCTATAAGCTGAATTCCCATTGTAAGCCATGGCAAATTGATAAATTCTCCTGCTAAAACAATTGTTGCAACAAATAATAATGTTGCTACTAAAATAATTTTTGAACCTTCTTTATGAAACATATACTATAATTTTATAAAATAAAAATAAAAATGGAGCTACAAATATAATACTATCTAATCGATCTAGCATACCACCGTGACCTGGCATTATATTTCCACTGTCTTTTACGTTGGCTATTCGTTTGAATTTAGACTCGACCAAATCGCCAATTGTACCAAAAAAACTAATTATTAATGCAGTTATTATCCAAACATAAACTGGCATTTGCAAATAATATTTTGAAATTATAACACTCGCAATTATTGCAAAAACTACTCCGCCTACAAATCCTTCTATCGTTTTTTTAGGAGAAATAGATTCGAATAATTTATTTTTTCCAATAGATTTCCCTACAATATAAGCAAACGTATCATTTGTCCAAATAAGTATAAAGATAGCAATTATTAGTTTTGGTTGAAAAGATTCTTCTAAATTTGAAATTTTTACTATAAAGATAAAAGGTAAAATAATATATCCAATTAGATTAACCCATTTTCCTTGCACATCTATTGCAATCGTTTTTCCTTTAAATAGCCAAAATAGCAATCTGATAGAAACAAATAAAGAAGCTAGAATTAATCCAAAATCGGTTAATTTATTTTCTGGTAAGAAGCAACCAAATATAAAATATAATAATCCAGCGATTAGCATTGCCGGTATTTTTGGTAAAAATATCAAATTGCAAAATTCACGAACAGTTTGCAACATAAACAGTCCAAAAAGCAACAAAAATGACTCTCTAGAAAAAAGTGTTACGAAGACTAGCACTAGTATATATACCAATCCTGACAATGAACGTGTTACGTTTTCATTCATTTTACAAGTCTTCTAAAAGCAATAAATACAAATGTTTTGGAGAACTTCCGTAGTGTAAAAAGTCTTCTTCTTTTACTTTTTCAAAATATTTAAAAGTGGTAATATTCGTAGGATAATCGGTAGTGTAACGTTTTTTTATTTCTCTAAGGCCGTCACTTTTATTTAATATAATCTGGCTTGTAGTAGCCACCAAAATTATATTATCTGGCAAATCGTTTGGTTTGTTTTGTTTAATTTGATTTGATGAAAACAATACTGAACCTTCATCGGCAATTAGATTCTCGCAACTCGCCAAGAAAAATTTAGGGCTTTGTGGCTTATCGAAAGTAATCTTATTATCATCGAGCATTTTAAACAATCTTGGTTCTAAACACATCGCTTCAGATTCGAACCAATCGTTCTCTTCGAGAATATTTTCAAACTGTTCATTTAGTTCAACCTTATTTTCACAATATAAAAATTTACCCCCATTTTTTTTGAAATTATGAGTAAATTGTTCGTCGACAGGAAGTTGAGAATGAATATCCTGAAACGGATTGAAATCATTTTCATTAGTATCGTTTGACGTTTCACTGCTTGAGCCAAATATTTTTCTAAAAATACTCATATACTTAAAATACGTGGAAATTATTGCTTAATTGCTACCAAAGATAAAAAAATCTCAATCCAATTAAGCAATTAGATTGAGATTTTTAGATATGTTATTAACTAAGTTTTAAACAATTTCAGGAATAACGTCAACGAAAACTTCTTTATCGAATGGTCTTTTTCCAAAAATAGTTTCTAAATCGTCTTTAAAAATAACTTCTTTTTCTATAAGAATATCCGCCAATTGATTTAGTTTGTCTTTGTGTAACTCAAGAAGCGCAATGGCTCTTTGATATTGTCCTTCAATCAAAATTGAAATTTCTTCATCGATTGTTCTAGCCGTTTCTTCAGAATAAGGCTTAGAAAAATTATAATCTGATTGCCCTGATGAATCGTAATAAGTTATATTTCCTAGCTTTTCATTTAGTCCATAAACCGTAACCATTGCTCTGGCTTGTTTTGTTACTTTTTCTAAATCGCTTAATGCTCCTGTAGAAATATTATTAAAAATAACTTTCTCTGCAGCTCTTCCGCCCATGGTAGCACACATTTCGTCTAGCATTTGATTAGGACGCACAATTTGTCTTTCTTCAGGCAAATACCAAGCAGCACCTAAACTTTGCCCACGAGGTACAATAGTCACTTTTATAAGTGGTGCAGCGTGTTCTAGCATCCAACTTACAGTTGCATGACCAGCTTCGTGAATCGCAATAGCTTTCTTTTCGTCTGGTGTTATAATTTTATTTTTCTTTTCTAATCCGCCTACAATCCTATCGACAGCATCAAGAAAATCTTGTTTATCGACAGCTGTTTTATTATTTCTGGCTGCAATAAGCGCTGCTTCGTTACAAACATTTGCAATATCAGCTCCTGAAAAACCTGGAGTATGTTTGGCAAGGAATTCAGTATCAAGATTATCTACTTTTTTAAGTGGTGCAAGATGCACGGCAAAAATCTCGGCACGTTCTGTTATATTAGGTAAATCAACATAAATTTGACGGTCGAAACGACCAGCACGCATTAAAGCTTTGTCTAAAACATCGGCTCTATTTGTTGCTGCGATTACGATTACGTTCGAATTTGTTCCGAAACCATCCATTTCTGTCAATAACTGATTTAATGTGTTTTCACGTTCGTCATTTCCGCCAGACATATTTCCTTTTCCACGAGCACGACCTACTGCATCAATCTCATCTATAAAAATAATAGCTGGTGCTTTGTCTTTGGCTTGCTTAAACAAATCACGCACACGTGAAGCACCTACTCCTACAAACATTTCGACAAAATCAGATCCTGATAATGAGAAAAAAGGAACTTGAGCCTCGCCTGCAACAGCTTTTGCTAATAATGTTTTCCCTGTTCCCGGAGGACCTACAAGTAATGCTCCTTTTGGGATTTTACCTCCTAAATCGGTATATTTTGTTGGATTTTTAAGAAACTCTACAATTTCTTGTATTTCTTCTTTTGCTCCTTCTAGTCCAGCTACATCTTTGAAAGTTGTTTTAATATCTGTTTTCTCATCAAAAAGTTTTGCTTTAGATTTTCCGATGCTAAAAATTTGTGGCCCACCGCCACCTGAACCTCCGCCTGACATGCGTCGCATCATGTAAATCCAGAAACCTATTAATAAAATAATTGGAAGAAATCCTACTAAATCCGTCCACTCGCTTGATGTTTTAAATTCGAATGAGTTTAACTTATGTGCTTTTTGAGCTTCATCTAATTTTGCCTGAAAATTTTCAGAATTATTAGCGATTTGAAAGGTGTAATGTGGACCAAGATTTGGTTTTTGTAACAAATCTATTTTAGGGATTTTAACATGTGCTTTTGCAGCTAAAGCGTCTTTTTTTAGATAAACTTCAACGGTTTTGTCATTTATAATTTCTACTTTTTCTACTTGATTTGTATTCAAATACTCATAGAATTTAGAAACCGATGTTTTTGTAGGTTCA
>NZ_JAYWDT010000244.1:0-13105 GCF_043779715.1 Flavobacterium sp. | reverse complement strand
ACTGATGGAATATATTCTTTAGGAACGTTACCACCTTTCACTGCATTTACAAATTGCAAACCTACAGCAGCTTTACCGTCAACTTCATCAGCAGGCTCAAGTCTAAATACGATATCACCGAATTTACCACGACCTCCAGATTGTTTCTTGTATGTTTCTCTGTGTTGAGCAGATTTTGTAAAAGCTTCTTTGTACTCAACTTGAGGCTCACCTTGGTTTACTTCAACTTTGAATTCACGTTTCATTCTATCTACTAGGATATCTAAGTGAAGCTCACCCATACCCGAAATAATAGTTTGACCTGAAGCCTCGTCTGTTCTAACAGTAAACGTAGGATCTTCTTCAGCTAATTTAGCTAAAGCCATACCCATTTTATCTACGTCTGCTTTAGTTTTTGGCTCGATTGCGATACCAATTACTGGCGCAGGGAATTTCATAGACTCAAGAATAATTGGGTGCTTTTCATCACACAATGTATCCCCAGTTTTGATATCTTTAAATCCAACCGCTGCTCCAATATCTCCAGCTTCGATGTACTCGATTGGATTTTGTTTGTTAGCATGCATTTGGTAGATACGAGAAATTCTTTCTTTATTTCCTGAACGTGTATTCAAAACATAAGAACCAGCATCAAGTCTTCCTGAATAAGCACGGAAGAAAGCTAAACGGCCTACGAATGGGTCAGTAGCGATTTTAAATGCTAAAGCAGCGAATGGCTCTTTTACATCTGGCTTACGCAAAATTTTAGTTTGATCTTCTTCTAACAAATCAGCATCATCAGGATGAATCCCTTCGATACCTTCTTTATCCATAGGAGAAGGTAAATATTTACAAACAGCGTCCAACATAAATTGAACTCCTTTGTTTTTGAAAGAAGAACCAGCAATCATCGGAATGATAGCCATATCCATTACAGCCGCTCTTAAAGCCACGTTGATTTCTTCTTCAGTAATTGAAGATTCATCTTCCATGAATTTTTCAAGCAAATTCTCATCATAAGAAGCTACTGCTTCGATAAGAATACCTCTGTATTCTTTAACTTCTTCAAGCATGTCTTCAGGAATAGGCACAATCTCGTAAGTTGCTCCCATACCTTCTTCATCCCATACAATAGCTTGGTTTTTTACTAAATCTACAACTCCTTTGAAATCATTCTCTTCACCAATTGGCAAAGTGATCGCAACTGCGTTAGATTTTAGCATATCTCTTACTTGTTGACATACCATCAAAAAGTTAGAACCTTGTCTATCCATTTTATTAACAAAACCAATACGTGGCACTCTGTATTGATCAGCTAATCTCCAGTTAGTTTCTGATTGAGGCTCAACACCATCAACAGCAGAAAATAAGAAAACTAAACCATCAAGTACACGCAAAGAACGGTTTACTTCAACTGTAAAGTCAACGTGTCCTGGAGTATCGATAATATTAAAATGGTAAGGCAATGTTTCAGGTAAAACTTTACCTTGAGTAGTTGGGAAATTCCATTCACAAGTTGTAGCCGCAGAAGTAATTGTAATACCTCTTTCTTGCTCTTGCGCCATCCAGTCCATTGTTGCAGCACCATCGTGCACTTCACCAATTTTGTGTGATTTTCCTGTATAAAATAAGATACGCTCAGTTGTTGTTGTTTTACCAGCATCAATGTGAGCAGCAATTCCTATGTTTCTTGTATATTTAAGTTCTCTAGCCATTTCTTAAGAATTAAAATCTAAAGTGAGAGAAAGCTTTATTAGCTTCTGCCATTTTGTGAGTATCCATTCTCTTTTTTACAGCAGCTCCTTCTTCTTTAGCCGCAGCTAAAACTTCTGAAGCTAACTTTTGAGCCATAGATTTTTCATTTCTTCTTCTTGAATAAAGAATCATCCATTTCATCGCCATAGAAATTTTTCTATCTGGACGAATTTGCATAGGAATTTGGAATGTTGCTCCACCTACTCTACGACTACGTACTTCTACGTGAGGCATAACGTTTGTAAGTGCATCTTTCCAGATTTCTACTGACGATTTTTCTTGATCTTGTTTCTTAGCTTCTACGATATCCATTGCATCATAAAACACCTTGAAAGCTGTTGACTTCTTACCATCCCACATTAAGTTGTTCACAAAACGTGTTACCAGCTGGTCATTAAACCTTGGATCTGGTAAAAGTGGTCTTTTCTTTGCCGCTCTTTTTCTCATTTCTTTTTCTTAAAAGTTTTTAAAAATTACTTTTTAGCCTCTTTTGGGCGTTTTGCTCCGTACTTAGATCTTCTTTGTGTTCTTCCTGCTACACCTGATGTATCAAGCGCACCACGAACAATGTGATACCTAACTCCTGGCAAATCTTTTACCCTTCCACCTCTGACTAATACTATCGAGTGCTCTTGAAGATTATGTCCTTCTCCAGGGATGTAGGCATTTACTTCGTTACCATTTGTCAAACGTACACGCGCTACTTTACGCATTGCAGAGTTTGGTTTTTTTGGAGTCGTAGTGTAAACACGCGTACAAACACCTCTTCTTTGAGGACAAGAATCTAGGGCAACCGATTTAGACTTCTTAGTCATTTTGGTTCTTCCTATTCTTACTAATTGTTGAATTGTTGGCATAATTAAATACTAAAAATTACTTGTTTATAAAATTCCCGCTTTTTACGGGGTTGCAAATGTACAAATATTTTTTAACGAAACAAATCATAATTCATTAATTTTCAATGTTATTATTATACATTTGAGTTTTAATAAGAAACAGCGCGTTTTTACGTTACTCTAAATAAAAAAATAATTTGAAATTTCTTTTATCTATTATCACACTCTTAATTTGTCAAAATATTTTGGCACAAAATTCTTATTTGCAAATAAAAGGGAGCAACGAAAGTGAAAATAAAACAATCGATTCGCTAACGTATATTAAGAAACATACTAATACAAAATCGCTTATTGATGAAATAAATTCTTTTTCCGATAAAATATTAAAAAACGGTTATTTGTCTTCTAAACACGAGGAAGCGGTTAAAGTAAATGATTCTACCTTTTTATTTAATTACAACATTGGATTAAAAAATAAATCTATACATATATATATAGGTGAAAATTTTGAATTATTAAATTTAAAAAGCGACACACTAAAACTACCGATTTCTGAAACCGAAAATTTCATGAACACAACTTTACTTTTATTAGAAAAGAAAGGATATTCGCTGGCGAGATTACAACTCATTAATTTTAAAAAAGAAAATAACGAACTTTTTGCCAATTTGAATTTAGCAGCAGAAAAAATTAGAACACTTGATGATATTGTGATCAATGGCTATGATAAATTTCCCGCAGGACACAAAAAACAAATCAAAAGATTGTACCGGAAGAAAGTTTTTAATCAAGAGAATTTAAAAAAAATATATACCGATTTTGAAAAATTTCGATTTGTAAGTCAGCCGAAATATCCAGAAATTTTATTTACCAAAGATTCTACCAAAGTTTATGTGTATCTTGAAAAAGCAAAGCCAAACACCTTTGATGGTTTTATAGGATTTACCAATAACGAACAAAAAAAAGTAATTGTAAATGGTTATCTCGACCTGCAATTACAGAATATTTTGAACGGCGGCGAAAAAATTTCTCTCTATTGGAAAAGCGACGGAAAGAATCAGAAAACCTTCAATGGTGCGATCGAAATTCCATATGTTTTTAAAAGTCCATTAGGATTGAAAGCGCAATTAAATATTTTCAAGCAGGACAGTTTGTTTCAAAATACACAAACAGCAATCGATTTAGGTTATTATTTTAATTACAATACCAAAGTCTTTTTAGGTTATCAAAGTGCTGAATCTAGCGACATTCAAAACACAAATAGTAATACGATAAGCGATTACAAAAACTCATTTATCACGACACATTTAGATTTTTCGGTTTACAATCCAGATGATTATTTATTTCCAGACAAAACCCAAATTTATTTTAAGATTGGAACCGGAAAAAGAGATTTAGAACTCAGTAGCAACAATCAGGTATTTGCGGAATTAAATCTGAGTCATAATTTTTATCTAAACAAAAAAAACATCGTCAACATTCGGAGTTTGAATCATTATTTAAACAGCGACTCCTATATCGTTAATGAATTACATCGTTTTGGAGGCATCAATTCGATTCGCGGTTTCAATGAAAATAGCATACAGGGCAACACTTTCACTTCTATTTTGACAGAGTATAGATACGTTGCCAATTCCAGTGTTTACATTCATTCAATTATCGATTACGGTTATTACCAAGATAAATCCTCCAATGCATCAAACAACTTAGTTGGTTTGGGTTTCGGGTTTGGGTTACTCACAAAAAACGGTCTTTTCAATTTAGTGTATGCTAACGGAAGCACAAAAGAGCAAGCTATTAAGTTATCTAATTCGATAGTTCACATTAGCTTCAAGGCTAGATTTTAAAGTAGACTTCTTAGGTTTTTTAGATTCTTAGATTACTTAGATTGTCAATAAATTGTATTCAAAAAGTAGAAAAGTCTAAAAATCTAACCATTCTAACAATCTAACTAATCTAAAAAAAGTATCTTTGCCGAATGGAAAAAGAAAACCAAATATTTGGAATACGTGCGATTATCGAAGCTATAAATGCTAAAAAAGAAATTGATAAAGTCTTTATACAAAGCGATGCACAAAGTGAATTGATGCAAGAATTACAAAAATTGATGAAGAAAAACAGCATCAATTTCTCGTATGTTCCTGTCGAAAAATTAAACAGATTAACACCCAATAATCACCAAGGTGCCGTGGCAACCATTGCTCCTATCGTGTTTCAGGATTTAGAAAAACTAATAGATGCTATTGTAGAAAGTGGCAAAAAACCATTATTCCTCATCTTAGACCAATTGTCTGATGCAAGAAATTTTGGCGCTATTATTCGTACTGCTGAATGCACAGGCGTAGATGGAATTATTGTACAAAAACAAGGTTCTGCTCCTGTAAACGGAGATACTGTAAAAACTTCTGCTGGTGCTGTTTTTAATGTCCCTATTTGCAAAGTAGATCACATAAAAGACGCTGTTTTCTTACTACAAGCTTCTGGAATAAAAATCGTAGCGGCTACCGAAAAAACAGAAAGCAATATTTATGATATTTCATTAAACGAAGGCGTTGCCATCATAATGGGAAGTGAAGATCGTGGTGTAAATCCTTCAGTTTTAAAAATTGTAGATGAAAAAGCTAAGTTACCAATGTTCGGAACTATTGGTTCGTTAAATGTTTCAGTAGCTTGTGGCGCATTCCTTTATGAAACTGTTCGCCAACGTTCATAAAACTAATTTATGGCTCAAAAAGATGTCAAAATAAAGTTTCGAAAAGAAAATTATCGTATTTCTGATGAATTATTTCATTATTTAGAAAAATATGGTCGTATTACAAAAACCAGCGTTTTTTATGATGATTTGCTTCGATTTTCTGGCTTTATCAATCTAGAAGACAAAGACGGAAACGACACTTTATGGCATCGTGTTTATTACCCAGAGTTTGAGCAACAAGAACTCGAAGCAAATATAAATAAGATATATACTTTGCTTCATTCTGATGGAGACGTGAAGACACTTCCTTATCTTCATGTCGATTCGATAGATTATTGCACTTTTGGAAATTCAAATCCGTTTCGAGTAAAAGTAAGAAATATTTTGAATGACAATTTTACCAATTTTTATATAAAAAAAGCTGATGCTTCTCGTATATATGGTTTAGAGTTAGAAGAAATATTATCTCCAAATCGAATAAATTATTTGGTTTACAAAGACACACTTATCGAGGAGCATATTATTGGGATTCCTGGAGATATTTTTATCAAAAAAATACTTCCAACTTGCACCGAACACGAAAAATCTCAAATTGCAAAAGAGTTTGTTAAGTTTAACGAACGTTGTATCATTGGCTTATTAGGTGACATGCGATCCTATAATTATGTTATAATTCCTATTCATGATTTTGACCATGTCGAATTCCGGATTCGTCCCATCGATTTCGACCAGCAGTCTTATGAAGGAAATATAAAAATATATTTTCCGCAGTTTTACAAAGAAAATTTTCAGATGGTAAAACTGGTTATCGACAAGCTTAAACCAAATTCGATAGAACAATATAGAAAAGAAGTTCGGTCGGCAACAGTAAAAAGAATTCATGGTCAAGAAACAAGATTCGAAGAATTAATTTCTATCATGAAAAAAGAAGAACTCGCTCCAATTGAACATATCGAATCTTTAAAAAAGTCACTTCAAAGATTTACGCACGATATGAAGTTTAAAAAATGTAAAACAATGGGAGAAATTGTGGCGACTGGGCTAGATTATATTTTAAAAAATTACAAAAACTCATTTTAAGTTATTATTGTTTCGTTTCATTAAAGAAATAAACCACTGAAGTATTATCGATAGAAGTATTAGAAATTCTTAAATCTTCGTCTCTAATTTCATCTTCGATAATTGTTGTTGCAGGAATAGGTGCAAAATTTCCATCTTCATCGAAGTGCTTCATAAACTCGTCTTGACTTGGGTCGAAATCTGGGTGTTCCCAATCGTACTTTATAGGTTTTTGATATTCATCAGTTTTAGTATAAAAAGCTAACAAATAACCCGCAATAAATCCTGACAAATGCCCTTCCCAAGAAATATTTTGTTCTGCCGAAGGAAACACAAACCAAATCATCCCACCGTAAACAATTACTATTGTTAGGGACAAAGCGACTAATCTAAAATATTTAGATTTTATTCCTTTAAAGAAAATAAAACTCACCAAAACATAAATTAATCCGCTGGCTCCAATATGATAATTTTCCCTTCCTATAAGCCAAGTTCCAAATCCTGATAGCAAAACACCCAAAACCAAAACTTGTAAAGATTGATTTCGATAAAAGAAACGCAAAGCAGCTACTAAAATAAATAACGGAATCGAATTATTAAATAAATGCCCTATATCACCGTGCAAAAACGGACTCAAAACAATTCCTCTAAGTCCCGAAAATGTTCTCGGTAAGATTCCGAAATGAGAAAAATCGCCTGGAAAAATAATTTCTATCGTATAAACCAACCAAAGTGATAACACCAAATACAATGGCCATGCTAGTACTGATGCGGAAAATTTGAAATCGGTTTCTTTCATTGGTAATTTTAAAGATTCAAAAATTGAATGATTTAAAGATTTATAGTCAAAAATGCTACCAAACTCAATTTAGTGATATTTTGTCATAAATAGGTTATTTGGTTAATCGTTTATTCTGTTATTTGTTAATTTGAAAGTTAAAATGTCATAAATTTGAAGCTGTATTATTCGATTAAACGAATAATCAAATAACCGAATCAACAATCAATTGGAAGCACCATTAGCAGAGCGAATTCGTCCGCAAATTTTACAAGATTATATTAGTCAGTCGCATTTAGTTGGCGAGAATGGCTCGTTGACGCATCAAATTGCGAAGGGAATTATTCCGTCGTTAATTTTTTGGGGGCCACCTGGCACGGGAAAAACAACGTTGGCTCAGATTCTTGCACAGGAAAGTAAACGTCCGTTTTATATCTTGAGCGCGATAAATTCCGGAGTAAAAGACATTCGTGAGGTCATTGAAAAAGCCAAACAAAGTGGTGGATTATTTACTACTAAAAACCCTATTTTGTTTATAGATGAAATTCACCGCTTTAGTAAATCGCAACAAGATTCTTTATTGGCGGCTGTAGAAAAAGGCTGGATTACACTAATTGGGGCAACTACCGAAAATCCGAGTTTTGAAGTAATCCCTGCTTTATTGTCAAGATGTCAGGTTTATATTTTGAAGGCTTTTTCCAAACAAGATCTCGAAGCACTTTTACATCGTGCGATGACAACTGATACCTTTTTGAAAACTAAAAATATCGAATTAGTCGAAACCGAAGCTTTATTGCGACTTTCGGGTGGCGACGGACGCAAACTGTTAAATATTTTCGAACTAGTCGTAAATGCTACGAGTGAAGATCATATTTTGATTACCAATGAAAAAGTAATGCAGCTAGTTCAGAAAAATACTGTTTTGTATGATAAAACGGGCGAGCAACATTATGATATTGTTTCGGCATTTATAAAATCTATTCGCGGCAGTGACCCAAACGGAGCAGTTTATTGGCTTGCAAGAATGATTGAAGGCGGAGAAGATGTGAAATTTATTGCCCGAAGAATGCTTATTTTATCTTCCGAAGATATTGGTAATGCCAACCCAACGGCTTTTATTATGGCCAACAATACTTTTCAGGCGGTAACAACGATTGGTTATCCTGAAAGTAGAATTATTTTGAGTCAATGTGCCGTTTATTTAGCCACTTCTCCTAAAAGTAATGCGAGTTATTTAGCCATTGGCGAAGCGCAAAAAGTCGTAAAACAAACTGGTGATTTACCTGTTCCAATTCATTTAAGAAATGCTCCCACAAAACTCATGAAAGAATTGGGTTATGGTGATGAATACAAATACTCTCATGATTACAGTAATAATTTTGCCGAACAAGAATTTTTGCCCAACGAAATTTCGGAAACTATTTTTTATAATCCTGGTAATAACTCTCGTGAAAATGGAACTAGAGAATTTTTAAAAAACAGATGGAAAGATAAATATGGGTATTAGATCATCCAGTAACTACTCTTGACAGAAACTTTTATTTTCCATTGGAATTAAATAACCTTTTTTTGTTTACAATTTTCAAATTCAATCTATTCTTGTTATAATTATTTTCCAGTTATTAATTTACCGATTTTTGTAATTTCATCTTTAGCATTTTGCGGTAATCCTCTTGCTCCTTTTGCAGAAGGGTCATCAACCCCCCCAGGCCAAAAATAACCTAATAATGCCACAACAGCCGGATCGGAGTTTGCTAAATCATAGTAGCTCGTTGCAACACTTGCCATTTCTAATTCTGTTATTCCCCCAATATTTCCGTGTAAAGCTGATATATAGTGAGCATCCATGACAAGTACAACTTTTTGCGAAAGCGTAGAACGTTTGGATTTAATAATATTCAACTCGTTACGAAATTCGCCATTATTTTTTGGGTCTTTAATAAAATAATGATCAAAACCAATCCAGTCAACAGTTGTAGGCACTTGTAAATCGTTAATTATTGGGTATGCTTCAATAATCATTATTGGAACATTCGGTAGAGTAGATTTAACATAATCTGTCGCTAATTTTAGTTCCGAAAACGAGATACTGTTCCAAGTAGGTTCTTCTCCAATATAAAATGCCTGAATAAAAGAACTATTTACTGATAGATTATTTGTAGCCATAAAAGTGTCCCATCGGTTTTTATAATCGGACCTTAAATCATACAATTCTCCGCTTGGACCTCCTGTACCTGCGTGATAAAAAAATAATTTATTCAGATGCAAAATGGCTTTCATATCGTTTTGTGACATCAGCTGAAGACGAGTTATAACTTCGTCGGTTGGATTAACTACTAGCATATCAGCTACGTTAGAAAATGGAGCGACCTCATCTACATAATTTGTTTTAACGATTGCATCAAAAGGATCATCCCATCCTACATCTACCAACGTAAATCCAAAATACTTTAGATCATGATTATAGATTTGGGGGATGTCATCCCGACAACTTTGAAAGCATAAAGTTGTAATTGTCACAACCAATAAAATTTTTAGTTTCTTCATAGTTCAATAATTATTTTTTCATGAGTCCAAATAGAAAACCTAAAAATAAAACTGTCAAAATCAAAACAGCTTTCACAATCGTAACTTCCCCACTACCCTTTTAATCGACACATCATTAGTCGATTTTAAAATTCCTGCTAACAGTTCTCGATAGCTTGGCGATGTGGCAGGACAGGCTTTTACCACAAGTGTTTCATCTAAACATGTCAGCGCAATATTGCCAGCCGATATTAGTGGTTCGTTGTTTCATTTTTTGTTGTCAATTTCCATTTTTTAAGTCCACCGATTAGAAACAAAATTCCAATTATTAAAGCAAATAATGAATAAATTGTTTCTACTGTTGAGTTTGTCCCTTGTGTGTTATCGACTACTAACTCTCCAAATCCACGCAATAAATAAATTCCTGCAATTGTAAAAATAACAGGTTTTAAAAAAGGTAGCTTCCTAAACTTATTGTCAGCCGAGAGTCCGTAAAGACCAAAAACAAAAAAGATAATCGCAACCAAAATTGTTAGCAAGTAGGGTAATGAAGAATGTGTTTGAGCAAGCTCTGTCATTTCTTTTCCAATTCCTGTTACTTCAAACATTTTTTCTGCCACAATAAGTCCAACAACATGTGCGATTGCGATTAGAATATTTATGTATCCACCAATTTTTAGCATAATTATTTCAGTTAGTTCGATAATAAATAAGTCCACTTATCAATAAAAACAAAATCCCTTGTTGAGTTTCAAATAGTCTTTTGAAAACTCTCTTGATATTGTAATTATCAATTCCCAAACTATTGCATAGCTTATTATAAGTATACTGTCAAAATTTGTAACAATATTACTTAATCTTGAGAAACGGTTTATCATTCCAATTCGACTCCCTTATGGTGTTTAGAACTTAATATCTAATTTCTCTGAAACTAATTTTCCGTTGTCTAAATATTCGAAAAACCAAACTTCACTTTTAGCAAAAACAACACCATTTTTCCCGTTTTGATTGCATAGGTAAATAGCATTTCTTGTCGTTTTGTACAATACTAATTCTTGTTGATTGGCTTGATTTATAACTTTTACAAACGGCTCATTTGTTGTTGATTTGTTGGCTTTTGTAACCTTTTCATATGTTACTCCAGTTTCAGATTTTATAACTTTAGTTATTTCTGTCGAAACATTTTCTACATCATGAGATTTTAATTTTTCTTGTGCTTCATCATCATAATAGGTTTTTCCTGAAAACTTGTATTTAGCTTTATCGAAAGATTTTAAAGTTAAAAGTAAAGCTTGATTATAAGCTTTTGCTAGTTCTTTTTCTCTACTTTCACCTAAATCGGTGGTGAATAAAACTACCTGTTTACAATCTTTAAACTCAATTTTTATTTTTGTCGAAAACATCGTGTTTTCTTCGATAATATTTACAAAAACTTTATTACAATTGTAATCTAAAAACCCTTCCGGTAAAACATCGGACGAAACATAAGCTTCAAATCCTTTTTGTTTTAAGAAAGCTTTAATTGTTGAATTAATTCTGTACTGATTTTCCACGTTTTGAAATTCAAATTTCGAAGGAATTATCGCCATTTCATAATCATTCAAAGTTGATTGAGAATAGGTTAGACTTGAAATTAAAGCAAATACGAGTATAGAAAAATATTTTTTCATTTTAAAAAAGTTTTTTTAGTTCTGCTAAGTTAATAATTTGGTTGATACTTTGTGCAACTTCTATTTGATTTGGATTAAAAAAAATAGCTTCCATACCAAAATCTAATGCGCCATTTACATCGGCATCGAGGCAATCCCCTATCATAATACTTTCGTTTTTTTGAGCATTGGCAATGTTTAGAGCGTGTTCGAAAATAATTGGATTCGGTTTTTTAGCACCTGCTAATTCTGAATTAGTTATGGTTTTAAAATAATGGCTAATATTAGAATTATTTAGTTTTTTATATTGCACTTCGGCAAAACCATTGGTAATTATATGCAACTGATACTTTTCGCATAAGAAGTTTAAAACTTCAATAGCATCATCAAACAAATGATTAAAATCGGGTAAAAATTCAATGTATTCATCTGAAATTACGTCAATTTGTTTCTCTGAAATTTCTTGTTTCAAAATATCGAAAGTATCTTTTAGTCTTTTGTAACGCAATTCTTGGTGTGTAATTTTGTCTTTTTGATACAATTTCCAACACGCCTGATTGATTGGCGCATAAATCGCAATAAAATCTTCGATCTTAATATTAGGAAAGTAATTGTTTAAAATTCGATCGAAAGCCAATTCAGAATTTTTATCAAAATCCCAAAGTGTGTGATCTAAATCGAAAAAAATGTGCTTTATTTTGTTTTTCATACGTAGATAATATTTGTTTTTTTATTGGAATATGGTATATTTATGAGGAAATCTTCATTTGTATATTCGTGATTTAAGCATCCTAAATATTTCATATTTTAAAAAATATTTTCGTCTTGAAAACTTAAGTAACCATTTTCTGTAATAATAATGTGATCTAAAACAGGAATTGACAGTTGTTGCCCAGCTAATTTTAGTTGTTTGGTTAATGTTTTATCGGTATCGCTTGCTTCGAGTTTTCCTGACGGATGATTGTGCGTCAAGATTATCGAAGTCGCATTTTGCTCTAATGCCATTTTAAAAACCATACGAACATCGACCACAGTTCCTGTAATTCCGCCTTTGCTAATTTGTGATTTATAAATCACTTTATTAGAATTATTTAGAAACAAAACCCAAAACTCTTCGTGTACTAATTCACCAATAATGGGTTGCATAATATCGAAAACTGCTTTGCTTGAAGTTATTTTGGCAAGTTCTACTGTTTCTTCCGCTCGGCGGCGGCGGCCTAATTCGGTAGCTGCAACGATTGAAATAGCTTTAGCTTCCCCAATTCCTTTAAACTCCGTTAGTTGTTTGATGGATAGTTTCCCTAATGCATTCAAGTTATTATCGACACTAGACAAAATTCGTTGTGATAATTGCACGGCACTTTCCAACCGACTTCCTGAACCAATGAGAATAGCTACTAGCTCAGCATCGCTTAGAACTTGTTTGCCTTTTAGCATTAGTTTTTCTCGTGGTTGATCGTCTTCTGACCAGTTTTTTATTGATAAATTTTGTTCCATGGCATACGCAATTTTATCATTCTTTTTTACGTTAACAATATAAATGTAAAATAATGAAAGTACTTTATCTTATCCTATTCTCTTTGTCTTTTTTTACTTATAGTTACAATACAAATAAAGAAAAGCAAACCGAAACTACTGAGAAAACCTTTGAAGAAAAACTTTCTGACGCTGCAATTTCTATAATTGACACAAATATTCAATACGATTCTTCCTATTTTGCAATAAAATATCCCAACGGAGATGTTCCAAAAAACAAAGGTGTTTGTACTGACGTTATTATTCGCACTTACAGAAACTTAAGTATCGATTTACAAAAAGAAGTTCATGA
>NZ_JAYWDT010000243.1:0-2650 GCF_043779715.1 Flavobacterium sp. | reverse complement strand
ATGGCGGAAATTAAACCTGCTGAAATTTCAGCAATATTAAAAAAGCAATTATCAGGTTTTGAATCTGGTGCAACGCTAGAAGAAGTAGGATCAGTACTACAAGTTGGAGATGGTATTGCTCGTATTTACGGATTATCAAATGTTCAATACGGTGAGCTTGTAGAATTTGACAACGGTCTTGAAGGAATCGTTTTGAATCTTGAAGAAGACAATGTTGGTGTGGTGCTTTTAGGGCCATCTACAGGAATCAAAGAAGGATCTACAGCAAAAAGAACACAACGTATTGCTTCTCTAAAAGTTGGAGAACAAATGGTAGGTCGTGTAGTAAACACACTTGGTTTTCCTATTGATGGAAAAGGACCAATCGGTGGAGATTTATACGAAATGCCTTTAGAAAGAAAAGCTCCTGGAGTTATCTTCCGTCAACCAGTTACTGAGCCATTACAAACAGGTATCAAAGCAGTAGATGCAATGATTCCAGTAGGTCGCGGTCAACGTGAGTTGGTTATTGGTGACCGTCAAACAGGTAAATCTACCGTTTGTATTGACACTATCTTAAATCAAAAAGAATTTTACGATGCAGGAAAACCTGTATTTTGTATATATGTTGCAATTGGGCAAAAAGCATCAACTGTAGCAGGAATTGCAAAAATGTTAGAAGAAAAAGGCGCAATGGCTTATACAGTTATTGTTGCTGCAAATGCTTCTGACCCAGCACCAATGCAAGTTTATGCACCAATGGCAGGAGCCGCAATTGGAGAATATTTCCGTGATTCTGGTCGTCCAGCACTTATTGTTTATGATGATTTATCTAAACAAGCAGTTGCTTACCGTGAGGTTTCTCTTTTATTAAGAAGACCACCGGGACGTGAAGCATATCCTGGAGACGTTTTTTACTTACACTCTCGTTTGTTAGAAAGAGCTTGTAAAGTAATTGCTGATGATGATATCGCAAAAAACATGAACGATTTACCAGATTCATTAAAATCTATCGTAAAAGGTGGTGGTTCATTAACTGCTTTACCAATTATTGAAACACAAGCTGGTGACGTTTCTGCATATATCCCAACAAACGTAATTTCGATTACTGATGGTCAGATTTTCCTCGATGGAGACTTGTTTAACTCAGGAGTTCGTCCAGCGATTAACGTAGGTATTTCGGTATCTCGTGTTGGAGGAAATGCTCAGATTAAATCGATGAAAAAAGTAGCTGGAACATTAAAACTAGACCAAGCACAATTCCGTGAATTGGAAGCGTTTGCAAAATTTGGTTCTGATCTTGATGCTGTTACATTAAACGTAATCGAAAAAGGAAGAAGAAATGTTGAAATCTTGAAACAAGGTTTAAACTCTCCTTATACTGTTGAAGATCAAGTAGCAATTATCTATGCTGGTTCTAAAAACTTATTAAGAAATGTTCCTGTAAATAAAGTAAAAGAATTCGAAAAAGATTTTATCGAGTACTTGAACAACAAACACAGAGATACGCTAGATGCTCTAAAAGCAGGTAAATTAGACGATAAAATTACAGATGTTATCGAAGCTACAGCTAAAGAATTATCAGCAAAATATAACTAAAATAAGTCAAAGGTCTTAAAGCCAAAAGTCTAAAGTCAAGCGAAAGGTTGGCATTTTAACAGACTTTTGTCTTTATGACTTTATGACATTTGACTAATATAAAAATGGCAAATTTAAAGGAAATCCGTAATAGAATTACTTCCGTTTCATCGACGATGCAAATCACATCGGCAATGAAAATGGTTTCTGCAGCAAAACTGAAAAAAGCACAAGATGCTATTACAGCAATGCGCCCTTATGCCGAAAAACTAACGGAATTGTTACAAAATCTTTCGGCAACACTAGATGGTGATGCAGGTGGAGAATTCACAAAACAACGTGAAATCAAGAAAGTTTTATTGGTTGTGATAACTTCAAATAGAGGTTTGGCAGGTGCTTTTAATACCAATGCAATTAAAGAAGCTAAAAACCGCGCTGAATTTTACGCAGGAAAGCAAGTAGATATTTTTGCTATCGGTAAAAAAGGAAACGATACCTTGAGTAAAATACTTTCGGTTGTTGACAATCAGAGTTCGGTTTTTGATGCTCTAACTTTTGATAATGTTGCCAAAATTGCACAAACACTAACAGATAAGTTTGTATCAGGCGAATACGATAAAATTGAGTTGATTTACAATCAATTTAAGAATGCAGCGACACAAATTGTTCAAACAGAACAGTTTTTGCCATTAGCGCCTATAAAATCGGATAAACCAGCATCTACTGGAGATTATATTTTCGAACCATCTAAAGAAGAAATTGTATTAACATTGATTCCAAAATCATTGAAAACACAATTATACAAAGGAATTAGAGATTCATTTGCATCAGAACACGGTGCACGTATGACTGCCATGCACAAAGCAACAGACAACGCAACCGAGTTAAGAGACCAGTTGAAATTAACTTACAACAAAGCACGTCAGGCTGCAATTACTAACGAAATTTTAGAAATCGTTGGTGGAGCAGAAGCGTTGAAAGGATAAGAAAAACGATAGTTTTTCAAATCTTCAAAATGCGAAGCGTTGAAAGGATAAAATAATTTATAATTTTAGATTAATAAAAAAAGCCAACAATTTTTGTTGGCTTTTTT
>NZ_JAYWDT010000242.1:0-5770 GCF_043779715.1 Flavobacterium sp. | reverse complement strand
TGACGCAAACCTATCATAATTGCTTGTTTGTCAACTACATATTCGTGGGTTTTTAGTTCGGATTGACTGTAAATTATATTACCATTTATATCTTTTATTTCATAATCATAAAAAGCAATATCCCCTTTTATAGGTTTTGCAGCTTCCGTTGTATTTTTTGTATTATAATAATACCAATATCCTTTTGTTGATGCAATATAGTTGACAGCAGTATCTTTTTTAATTATTTTGGCAATGATGTTTTCCTCATTTTCGTTCAATTTTTTATTTCTTTCTATCGATTGTTTCATAAACTCGCCCGTTGCTTGCGAAACTGGTCTTCTTGGTTCTTGTTTTGTCGTACAGCAAGTAACTAAATTCATGCCAAGAAGTAAGCAACCTATGATTTTTAATAATTTCATATGTAGATAATATTTGTTTTTTATCGGAATATGGTATATTTATGAGGAAATCTTTATCAGTGTTCGAGATTTTAGGTATCATAAATATTTCATATTAATTTTATTTTTTAATTTCTTTTACAATTCTTTCAAAATCGGCAATTGTTTCTTGCAATGATTTATCCGATTTTCCTCCCGCAGCATTGATATGTCCACCACCTCCAAAATAATTTCTAGAGAACTGATTTACATCAAAATTCCCTTGTGAGCGGAAAGAAATTTTAATAATTCCTTCGGCAGTATTTTCGATAAAGATAGCAGTAAAATCGATTCCATCGATAGAAAGTCCGTAATTTACAATTCCTTCGGTGTCGCCTTTCTGAAAATTATAAGTATCTAATTCTTCTTGCGAAAGTGTAATATATGATGTTTTATAATCAGTCATTAACTTCATATTTTGAAGGGCACGACCTAGTAGTTGCAAACGACTGTAAGAACTTTTGTCAAATAACTGATTGTGAATGGAGCTGTTTTCGACACCTTTATCAATCAAATCGGCAACCATGCGGTGTGTAGTACTTGTTGTTTTTGGAAAACGAAAAGAACCAGAATCGGTTACAATTCCTGTATAAATACAAGTAGCAACGGTTTTGTTAATTAAGTTTTCTTGTTTTAATTGGTGTATAAAATGATACACCATTTCGCATGTAGAACCATATTTTGTATTCGAAAAAGTATATTTTGCAAAAGTATCTGGAAACTCATGATGGTCTATCATGACAAAAGTTTTGTCCAAAGTTTCTAATGTAGCTTGCATCATGTCGCCAGTTCTGTGCAAGGCATTAAAATCGAGAGTGAAAATTAAGTCGGATTGATTTAAAATTTCAGTGCAATTTTCTTTGTCTTTCTCAAAAACTAATACTTTTTCTGAGGCTGGTAACCAAGCTAAAAAATCAGGAAACTCATTAGGTGACATAACCACAACCTCATGGTTTTGTTGTGCTAAAAAGTGGTATAATCCTAGGGTAGAACCCATGGCATCGCCATCAGGATTTCTGTGCGGAATGATTGTTATTTTTTTTGGTGAAGCTAATAACGTTTTTAATGCTTCAATTTCAGTATCTGTCATCATGTTGCGAAAATACAGATTTTCATTTAATTTAGATACTTAAATTTTTCATAAAAATTTCAGGTACAATAAAACGCAAACCAATTTAGATATAATTACAACGGATCTGCAACTACGCTAAATCTCATATCAGCATTTACAGTAACATCTTGGGTTAGTGTTTCTTTTGTAGTTACTTTAGTTCGTAATTTATAACTAGGTGCTTTAATATATGTATCTAATTTTTGCGAAGTGCAAGTTAAATTTATTGTATTAGCAGTCGAAACTATATTATCTGCATAAGCCAATTCAACTTCATCATTTGCATTTGTAGAAATATAAATGTGTACTGCTTTCAGAAAACTTAATGTTTTGTTCGTAGGATTTGTAATGGTAAGTTTCAGTTCTTGCAGTTTTACATCTTTTACTAAATCGGCTCTGGTATTGTTATTACTAAAGTTTGAAGATGAATTTGTAGTAACATCTGGAGTTGGAATTTCGAAAGGAGAATTCACAACAAACCCACTATTTACAGTAAAAGAAGCTTGATTTGTAATATTAAAAGTTAATAACTTATCTATTTGATTACATGATACAAGTGATGTAATAATAATTGCTAAAAATATCTTTGTCTTCATATTATTTTTGTTAAAAATGATTTCAATCTTAAAAACAACAATCAAAATTATGTTTTCACAAATGTATAAATAAGCTTTTATAAATTGTAAATTATATTTTAAAATTTAAAATTTAAAAAGTATTTTTGCACATGCAACACAACGTACTAATCTTAGATTTCGGGTCACAATACACACAATTGATTGCCCGTCGCGTTCGCGAATTAAATATATTCTGCGAAATTTTCCCTTACGATAAAATCCCTACCGATTTATCTATTTATAAAGCCGTAATTCTTGGTGGAAGTCCATTTTCTGTTCGTTCAGAAGATGCTTTGCACCCTGATTTATCTCAAATCCGTGGCAAATTGCCATTATTAGCGGTTTGTTATGGCGCACAATATTTAGCCCATTTTTCTGGTGGAGAAGTAGCTGCCTCTAACACTCGCGAATATGGTCGTGCAAATTTGACTTATATTAAGGAGAGCGAAACTTTTTTTGACGACGTAAATCTAAACTCACAAGTTTGGATGTCACACAGTGATTCGATAAAAAAATTACCTACAAACGGAATCAAGTTAGCAAGTACACAAGATGTAGAAAATGCTGCTTATAAGATTGAAGGCGAAACAACTTATGCAATACAATACCATCCGGAAGTATTTCATTCGTCTGATGGAAAGCAAATGTTAGAGAATTTCTTGGTGAAAATTGCCGAAGTTCCTCAGAATTTTACACCAAATGCTTTTGTTGAAGAAATGATAGCCGAGCTAAAAGAGAAATTACAAGACGATAAAGTAGTTTTAGGACTTTCTGGTGGTGTCGATTCGACTGTAGCGGCGGTTTTACTGCACCAAGCGATTGGTAAAAACCTATATTGTATTTTCGTAAATAACGGATTACTTCGTAAAAACGAATTCCAAAATGTATTAGATCAATACAAAGGAATGGGTTTGAATGTAAAAGGTGTCGATGCTGGTGACAGATTTCTTTCTGAATTAGCAGGAATTTCTGATCCAGAAACCAAACGTAAAACGATCGGACGTGTTTTTATCGAAGTTTTCGATGATGAATCGAAAATTATTGAAGATGTAAAATGGTTGGCTCAAGGAACAATTTACCCGGATGTTATCGAATCTGTTTCGGTAAAAGGTCCATCAGCAACTATCAAATCGCATCATAATGTAGGTGGTTTGCCTGATTATATGAAACTTCAAATTGTAGAACCTTTGCGCATGCTTTTTAAAGATGAAGTGCGTAGAGTAGGAGCAACTTTGGGAATTGATTCCGAATTATTAGGAAGGCATCCTTTTCCTGGACCAGGATTGTCTATTCGTATTTTGGGAGATATCACTCCTGAAAAAGTCCAAATTTTACAAGATGTAGATGCCGTTTTTATTAATGGACTCAAAGAACACGGATTGTATGACAAAGTTTGGCAAGCGGGAGCTATTTTACTTCCTGTAAATAGTGTTGGGGTTATGGGCGATGAGAGAACTTACGAAAAAGTAGTTGCCTTGAGAGCAGTAGAATCGACCGATGGTATGACTGCCGACTGGGTGCATCTTCCTTATGAATTTTTGATGAAAATTTCTAACGATATTATCAATAAAGTGAAAGGTGTAAATAGAGTAGTGTATGACATTAGCTCGAAACCACCAGCAACTATTGAGTGGGAATAGTTTTTTCGATGAAAATTTTTATCGATAAACGAATTCGATAATCAAAAATGTTAAAATAAATTATGATAAGTCATTACATTAGATAACTTTGTAATGACTTATTTTTTTAAACGAATTTACCTTATGAAGTATTTAGTATTATTGTTTTTGTGTATCTCGAATTTTGTCTTTGCTCAACAAGAAAAAACGCTTACTCATAAAGTGGCTAAAGGCGAAAATATTTTTCAAATTGCAAAAATTTACAATATTACGCCTTCAGATATTTATAAAGTAAATCCTGGAACCGAAAACGGAGTTCAAGAAAATCAGATTCTAATTGTACCCAACAAGCATGTTGTTTTACACGATTCAAAAAACGTACATCAAGTTCAGCCTAAAGAAACTTTATTTAGCATTGCTCGTTTGTACAATGTTTCGGTACAAGATTTAGATAATTCTAATGCAGAAGCCTTAAAAGACGGATTGCAAATTGGCGAAAATATTGCTATTCCTAACAAAAAGAAAACATTAAACGGTCAGGCAAGAATTATAAATTCGGAAACCGTTTTTCATGTTGTAGCATCAAAAGAAACAAAATATTCCATTGCAAAAAAATATGGTATTTCTATCGAACAATTAGAAACTCAAAACCCGGAAATTATAAACGGATTGGTTGAAGGCAATAAGTTGGCTATTAATATAAAACAAATTAAAGCCAATAACGACAACGAGGAACTCATGATTGCGTTGGCTGAAAAACAAGTTGCAATCGAAAAAAACAAAGCAAAAACTACCGAAATTGAAGATTTACAGGACAAACTAATTGTTCAGAAACAAATGAATCAGAAGGTTCTTAAAGTAAATTCATTAAAAGTAAATTTGAATGAAATAGACGAAACCAAAGGTGGTTCGGCAAAAAAGTTAAAATTGGTATTGGAAGCCAATAAAAACATTCAAGAAATTTTAATTTCTAAGTTAGATTCCCTTGTTATTACCATGAGTGATGACCTTGAAACACTTAAAAATAAGGATATTGATGACTTACAAGAATCTAAAGATTTAGAGAAATATTCTTATAAAAACATTGGAGAAACAAACGGAATGATACTCGAATTGAAAAGAGATTTGGCCGATAACCGAAAAATTTATACAGGTTTAATGACTAAAGTGCAACGAATTACTTTGGCAGAAAACCATGAGTACAAGAAAAAGGTAAATGAAAATCAGAAAATAAAAAATAATCCTTCGGAAGATTTGGAATTGCTTGAAGTAATTAAGAATATTCAAACCAAACAAGAAGCAAACAATAAACGAAACAAGCAATTGTTTACAAAAATAGATTCGCTTGGTGTTCAGAAAAATGTGGAGCTGAAACGTAGAATTTCTAAAGCTACTTTTTACAGCTCAGAAGCCAGAGATTATGACGACAAATTAGCACAAGCAAAACTAAAACGATATCAAAAGAAAGCTTTAGAAACCAATAAAGATTTGGCTGACAATTCTGAAAATAAACCAACAGCCGAACAAATTAAAAAATCACTGAAAGACAAAGATTATAACGAAGGAAAAGCTGTAAAAATTGAAGTTTTAAGAAATCTAAACGAAGTAGAAGACGGTTTTTATATTATTGTTGATACTTTTACAGAAGCTGAAATAAGAGATGTTTTTGCAAGAAAACTTACCGATTCGGGTGAGATAAATACAGGTTTTTTCTATAATGTTAATATTTTTTCTTACTATGTTTTTATAAAGAAATTCAAAAATGCAAACGAAGCACTTTTCGAATATAATATAAAGAAAGAAAATCCGTTGTACAAAAATATGTTTATTGTTCAAATTGAAAAAGAATAATAAAACGGCACATTTTTAGTTATATACTATACAAATTTACACCATGAAATACCTCTTATATATAGTTTACTTTTTGTTTTTAAGTACTAATTTTACGTTGGCGCAATCGACCAGTTTGATAAAACACAAAGTTCAAAAAGGAGAAACGGTTAT
>NZ_JAYWDT010000241.1:0-29424 GCF_043779715.1 Flavobacterium sp. | reverse complement strand
TTTTATTCTACTCATAAAAACTATATTTGCAGCAATAACCTAAAAACCTAACTGATATGAAAAAAATTATTTATTTAACATTTTTTCTATTTTCTTTATCTGGATTCTCACAAAATACAATAGAAAAAATAAAAGAATACCTCTCAAGTAATGCCAAAATTAAAGCATTAGGACTAACTTCTAACGACATAAATGATCTTGTTATTGTTAATGAATTCAGTTCTGAGTTTACCAAAATCAATAACTATCACGTTAAACAAAGAGTAAATGGAATTGAAATAATTAATTCCGATTCTAATTTTTTAATGAAAAATGAAGAGGTTTATGCCGGAGGAGAAGATTTTTACGGAAACATTTCCAGCAAAATAAATACTGCAACACCAGCTCTTCAAATCACAGAAGCCTTTACTTCGGCTCTTTCAAAATTAAATGCACCGCAAGTTAATAATGTCACTTTAATAGAATCGAACGGTTTTAAATATAAATTAACGAACGGAACCTTAAACCAAGATCCAATTAAAGCACAGTTAGTATATTTTTACACTGCAATAAACACTCTGAGATTGGGTTGGAACTTCGAATTTTACACACAAGACACCAAAAATCTTTGGAATGTTGTGATAGATGCTGTTGATGGAAAAATATTACAGAAATATGATTTAGTGATTTCTTGTTCTTTCGAAAACGATGCCAATCACAAACACGAAAAAGAGGTTTCAAATGCATTTAGTAAATGTTTTTTTAACGAAAAATTAAACCCTACAACCACAGCTCTAGCACCTGCAATAGGTAATTATAGAGTTTATCCATCAAATATCGAAAGCCCGAATCACGGATCTAGACAACTTATTTCTACCTCAGGAAATATAACAGCTTCACCTTACGGATGGCATGACACCAACGGAAACGATGCAGTTGAGTACACCATTACAAGAGGAAACAATGTTTATGCTCAAGAAGATATTAATGGAAATAACGGAACAGGAGCAAGTCCAAACGGAACCGCTTCTTTAACATTTGATTATACCTATGATGGGACAGGTGTTGCAGCATCTACCTATACAAATGCTGCGACGACCAATTTATTCTATATGAATAACATCATGCACGATGTGTATTACCAATATGGTTTTAATGAAGCAAACAAGAATTTCCAACAAAACAATTATGGAAGAGGTGGTACTGCTGGCGATTCTGTAATTGCTGAAGCTCAAGACGGAAGCGGGACTAACAACGCAAATTTTGCCACTCCAGCCGATGGAGGACAGCCAAGAATGCAAATGTATTTATGGACCAATGGTCCAGCACCAACTTTAACCATAAACTCACCAGCATCAATTGCAGGAGCATACAGCATTACTGATAATGGTTTTTCACCAGGTCATGTTGCAGTACCAGCTTCGCCTGGATTAACTAGAAATTTAGTGCTTTATAATGACGGAACACCTGACACTTCAGATGCTTGTACAGCCGCTACAAATGCCGCAGCATTAAATGGAAACATCGTAGTAATTAGAAGAGGTTCTTGTTCTTTTGCGATTAAAGCCAAAGCAGCTCAAAATGCGGGTGCTGTAGCGGTTATTATTGTAAATAATGTAGCGGGTGGAGCGCCAGGAATGTCAGGTGCAGACGCAACAATTACAATACCCGTAGTTAGTGTGACCCAAACAAATGGAGAAGCAATTATTGCTGCTATGGCTAATGGAACTGTTACCGTAAATGGAAATTTAACAGCCGCAGCGGGTACTTTTGTAAACTCCGATGGAGATTTTGACAACGGAATTGTTGCGCACGAATACGGACACGGAATTTCTACCCGATTAAGCGGAAATTGCTTAGGAGGAAGTGCTGAGCAAATGGGCGAGGGTTGGTCAGACTGGTTTTGGTTAATGCTTCAAATTAAAGCTACCGACAATGGTACCGAATCTAAAGGAATTGGAACATTCGCCACACAACAACCCACAACAGGCGTAGGAATTAGAAGTTATCCTTACTCGACAGACAGAGCTAAAAATCCATTCACCTTTGCAAGTAGCAACACACAAGCTGCTCCTCACGGTATTGGATCTGTTTGGTGTACTATTTTATGGGATTTAACTTGGGCGTATATTGATAAATACGGGTATAGTGCTGATGTTTATAACGGAACTAGTGGAAATAATAAAGTAATGAGATTGGTTTTAGACGCTATAAAAATTGATGGTTGTGACCCAACGTACATTAGCGGGCGTGACGCACTAATCGCTGCAGATCAAGCCACTACAGGAGGTCAAAACTATTGTATGATTTGGAAAGTCTTTGCTGAACGAGGTATGGGAACTGGAGCTTCATCAGAAGATTTACTTGACACTACGGATCAAATAGAAGACTTTACTCAACCCGCTCCAGGCCCAAATTGTACCTTAGGAATTAATTATTTTGAAAATCAGGATATGGTGTCAATTTATCCGAACCCATCAAATGGTTTAGTAACCATTAAGATAGAGAAATTTTCTGGAAAATTAAATTTACAAGTAATTGATATAAACGGTCGAGTGGTTTACACAGCTAACGATACCGATTTTAATACAGAAAAAACCTTAAACTTAAATCACTTACAATCTGGAATGTATGTGATTAAAATTAGCGGTGATGATTTAAACTATATTAAGAAAATTATCTTAAACTAAAATTTAAAAATACCCCAAAATAGTATCTAACTTTTTTGGGGTATTTCATTTAAAGATGTGCTTTGTTATTTCTAAACCATCTTAAAACTGGAATCTTAACTTGGAATTTAGATTTAAAACCAAACGAAACCAAGAAAATAAGGATTAGTTATTTGGTAAAATACCCTAAAGATAAAATTATTGGTAAATTATAAAAGATAAAAAATAGCTATAAGAAAATGTAGCTATTTTTTTATCTTTACATTTTAAGTAAAACTATGAAATCTTCAAAACTTATTTTTATCACATTATTAGTGACAACTTTTTGTTTAGCTCAACAAAATGTGATGATTAGCAATGTAAACAGTCCTTCCGAACCGTCTATTACAATAAACCCTAACAACACCGATCAGCTCATTGCTGGAGCAAACATAAACAATGTATACAATAGCAATGATGGAGGTTTAACTTGGACAAGAAACACAATGACATCTACTTATGGGGTTTGGGGAGATCCTGCAATAATTTGCGACAATAATAATAATTTTTACTTTTTTCATTTATCAAATCCTCCTTCAGGTGGAAATTGGATAGATAGAATTGTGTGTCAAAAAACGTCTAATTTAGGAACAACTTGGAGTACAGGAACCCATATGGGGCTTAATGGAACCAAAGCACAAGACAAAGAATGGGCGGTTTTTGATAATTTATCTCATAATATTTATGTTACTTGGACACAATTTGATGTTTATGGAAGTTCGAATGCAGCTAATAAAAGTAACATCTATTTTTCTAAATCTACTGATTTAGGCGCAACTTGGTCAACTGCATTAAAAATAAATAATATTAGTGGCAATTGTATAGACGATAGCAACACTGTGGAAGGTGCTGTTCCAACCGTGGGCCCTAATGGTGAAATTTATGTTTCGTGGACAGGCCCAAACGGATTGGTTTTTAAAAAATCTTTAGATCAAGGAACAACTTGGTCGCTGAGTGAAATTCCAGTATCAACAACAACAGGATGGGATTTTTCTGTTCCTGGAATAGATAGAGCAAACGGATTACCAATAACAGATTGTGATCGCAGTGGTGGTGCAAATAACGGAACAATTTACATAAACTGGTCTGACCAAAGAAATGGCACGAATGATACCGATATTTTTATAGCCAAATCAACTAATGGAGGAGTTACATGGAGTGCTCCAAAAAGAGTAAATAATGATCCCGCAGGAAAACAACAATTTTTTTCTTGGATGACAATAGACCAAACTAATGGTTATATTTATGTTGTTTTTTATGACCGAAGAAATCATGCTGACAATACCACAGATGTTTACTTAGCTTATTCAACTGACGGAGGAACAACATTTACAAACACAAAAATAAGTACCACTCCTTTTTTACCCGTTTCAACTTCGGTACTCAGTGATTATATTAACATAACGGCACATAACGGAGTAATCAGACCTATTTGGACAAGAATGGATAGTGGCGCAACAAGTATTTGGACAGCTTTGGTTTCACAATCCGCATTGAGTAGCCCAGAATTTGGTAAAGAAACTAGCGATAATGAGGTAAAAAACTACCCTAATCCATCTTCTGATGAAAGTTATTTTTCGTTTAAATTATATAAAGATAGTTTCGTTTCTATAAAAATTTATGACTTAAGCGGTAAAGAAGTTTATGAAATTACAAACCAAAATTTTCCAATGGGAAAACATGTTGTATCCATGAAAAGCAATACATTAAAATCAGGAGAATATATTTATAAAATCAAAACAGATTATTACACAAAATCTAAAAAAATGATTATTAATTAAACCATCTCCATCAATTCTAACGCTTTTTTAATGCTTTTTACATTTTCAAAAGTCAATAGCAATCGCAAACCATTTTTGGTTTCTTTTTCTTTCATTTTGCACAATTGCGGTTGCTTTTGTACAAATTGTAATACTTGATGAAAACGTTTCGATTGGTAATAATCACTTTGTTGGTCTGACACAAAATAACAAACCATTTTACCTTGTTTTAGGATTAGTTTTTCGACACCTATTTGGGTAGCAATCCATTTTATTCGCAAACTATTCAGTAAAGCGATAGCTTGTTTTGGCAAAGCCCCAAAACGGTCAATCAGTTGTTTTTCATATTCTTGCAAGCCATTTTCATCTTTTATAATCGCCAACGCATTGTATAAAGCTAATCTTTCGGTTACGCTATTAATGTAATCATCTGGGAACAATAATTCGAAATCAGAATCAATCTGCAAATCTTTTACATATTCTTTTTCTACCGTTTCATCGTCGTTCTCATACAAATCTTTAAATTCATTTTCTTTGAGTTCTTCGATGGCTTCATTCATAATTTTCTGATAGGTATCAAAACCAATTTCGTTTATGAAACCGCTTTGTTCTCCACCTAATAAATCTCCTGCGCCGCGAATTTCGAGATCTTTCATGGCAATATTTAAACCGCTTCCTAGTTCCGAAAATTGTTCTAAAGCTTGAATTCGTTTTCGAGCATCTTCGGTCATGACAGAATACGGCGGGCAGATAAAATAGCAAAAAGCTTTCTTATTACTTCGACCCACACGTCCTCGCATTTGATGCAAATCTGACAAACCAAAATTATTAGCATTGTTGATGAAAATTGTATTCGCATTAGGAACATCTAATCCACTTTCTATAATAGTTGTAGCTACTAGAACATCAAATTCACCTTCCATGAATGCCAACATGAGTTCCTCTAGTTTCTTGCCATCCATTTGTCCGTGACCAATACCAACTTTGGCATCAGGAACCAATCGCTGGATCATACCAGCGACTTCCTTGATGTTTTCTATTCGATTATTAATAAAAAACACTTGTCCGCCACGTTCAATTTCAAAAGAAATAGCATCGCGAATGGTTTCTTCATTAAAACCAACCACATTGGTTTCGATAGGATAACGATTGGGTGGCGGCGTGGTAATGACCGATAAATCCCTTGCTGCCATAAGCGAAAATTGTAATGTTCTCGGAATTGGCGTTGCCGTTAATGTTAGTGTATCAACATTTTGGGTAATGGTTTTGAGCTTGTCTTTTACGTTAACCCCAAATTTTTGTTCTTCATCAACAATAAGTAATCCTAAATCTTTAAAAATTACATTTTTGCTCACCAATTGATGCGTTCCTATAATAATATCGAGTCTTCCCGATTCTAAATCTCTAAGTGTTTCTGCTTTTTGTTTGGCGGTTCTAAATCGATTTACATAATTTATAGTAACCGGCATATCTTTTAACCTTTCGGTAAATGTTCGATAATGTTGGTATGCCAAAATCGTAGTTGGAACTAAAATAGCGACTTGTTTTCCGTTGTCAACTGCTTTAAATGCTGCTCTTATTGCGACTTCCGTTTTCCCGAAACCTACATCCCCGCAAACTAATCTGTCCATAGGACGATCACTTTCCATGTCGGCTTTGACTTCTTGGGTCGATTTTAGTTGGTCTGGTGTATCTTCATAAATAAACGAACTTTCTAATTCGTGTTGCAAATAACTATCGGGCGCAAACGCAAATCCTTTGTCCAATCTTCGTTTGGCATACAACTGAATTAAGTTGAATGCGATGTGTTTTACTCTGGCTTTGGTTTTTTGTTTTAAAGCTTTCCAAGCTCCAGAACCGAGTTTATAAATCTTAGGCGGCGCACCATCTTTCCCCGTATATTTCGAGATTTTATGCAACGAATGAATGCTTACATACACAATATCATTATCGGCATAAGCCAGTTTTATAGCTTCTTGTGTTTTGCCATCTACTTGTATTTTTTGTAGTCCGCCAAATTTTCCAATTCCGTGGTCTATGTGCGTTACATAATCGCCAACTACTAATGATGTCAGTTCTTTGAGCGTGATGGTTTGCTTTTTTGAATAACCATTTTTGATGCTAAATTTATGATAACGTTCAAAAATTTGATGGTCGGTATAACAAGCAATTTGGTTTTCTTCATCGATAAAACCTTGATACAATGGTAAAACAATAGTTTCGTATTGCTTGGTTATGGTTTCGTGATTTTGTTCGTCTAAACTCTCAAAAATATCATGAAAACGTTTGGCTTGCTGCTGGTTCGAACAGAATAGATAGTTTTTGTAATTGTGTTCCTGATTTTCTTTCAAATTATTTAATAATAAATCAAATTGCTTATTGAAAGAAGGTTGTGGTTTGATATGAAATTCGAAAGTTTCTGATGTTCTAAAAGTAGCTTTCGAAGCCGTTTCGACCACACAGAAATTTAAGGCTCGCTTGATGAATTCCTTCTGATTTAGAAATAATTGTTCTGGCGAAGCGTGTTTAATATCTTTATTTAACTTCTCGAAAGTCTCTTCGGCTTTGCCAAATAATTTATCTAATTGAGAAAGTAATAAATCGGTATTTTGAATAAAAACGGTTGTTCTTGCATTGATATATTGCAGGAAACTTTCTCTGTTTTCTTGTAAAAATTTATTTTCGAAATTGGGAATAATCGCAATTTTATTTTTCTTTTCGATTGATAGTTGTGTCGCCACATCGAAAGTTCGAATACTATCTACTTCGTTACCAAAAAACTCAATTCGATACGGATTGTCATTCGAAAACGAAAATACATCGAGAATACCGCCACGAACTGAAAATTCTCCAGGTTCAGTAATAAAATCGACTCTTTTGAATTCGTATTCAAATAAAACTTCATTTATAAAATCGATTGAAACTTGATCGCCAACCGAAATTTTTAAAGTATTTTTTTCTAATTCTTTTTTGGTTACTACTTTTTCAAAAATAGCTTCTGGGTAAGAAACAATAATGGCTGGTTTTTTGCGGGAATTTATTCGGTTTAAAACTTCCGATCGAAGCAAAATATTTGCATTGTCCGTATCTTCAATTTGGTAAGGTCTTCGGTAAGAACTTGGATAAAACAATACGTCTTGATCGCCAACGAGTTGCTCTAAATCGTTCAAGATATAAGCAGCTTCTTCCTTTTCGTTACACAATAACAGAAACGAATTTTCACTTTTTGCAAACAAAGCTTGAATGACAAACGAAAATGACGAACCAACCAATCCTTTAATATGAATTTTGTTGTCGCCAGTAATTGCTTTAGATATAGTAACTATTTTGGCTTGTTCGCTGTATTTTTTAGAGATGATTTCGGTACTCAATTGAAAATAATTTTATGCAAATATACTTTGACTTTTTATGCAAAAAAAATCCTGCCTCATTTCTATAACGAGACAGGATTTTTTTAATACGAATTGAAATTAAAAAATTAGTTTTTTAGTCACTATTTGATTGTTCTCTAATTCGGTTTTGATGATTAATGCTTGATTTTGTTTTTGAATATTTACAATTACGAATTTATTTTCATTTGCATTTTTTTTATCGAAAACCATACGACCTAAAACGTCATAAACCTGAATGTTTTTTATTTTTTCGGAAGTAGAGTTAACCAAAATTTCGTTATCATTTGCATTTACAAAAACAGAATTTTCATTTATAACAAAATTATTATTACTCAATAGTGGATTTAGATAATGTATTTTAAATCTATTATTGAAAGTCCCTACAGCAGTATTAAAATCATAAGAACTAATTTTTAAATTATGATATGTTCCTGTGTTTGTGTCTTCAATAAAAATATCTTTATCATCAAAAAAGATGTTTGTATGATCGATAGTAATTGTGTAATCGCCAGCAATTGTTGCATTGAAACCTAAACCGATTATATCATTTACATTCCAAGGATAAAACCTGCCTTGTATTCCGAAGCCAGAAGTGTAAGAAGGAATCATCGAATAAAAAGTGATTGCGCCTTCGGTAGATGCCAGTGCATCCGTACCAAAATCGTAACCATTTGTTGCGCCTTCTTCGTATCCAAAAGCAATTTGTTTAAATGCGCCTAAGGTATTTGTTAGGTTTAAATGGATATAATAATTTTGAGGAACAGTTTGTGTATGTCTATAAAACTGAGAATTATTGCCCGCAACCCTCATAATGTTTGTAAATGAAAATGTAGTTGTAGTCGCTGCCGATGCAAAAAACCCTTGCCCTGCCGCGATATAATCTCCTGGAACTGATCCGCCTGAGGTTGCTGCTGTTTGCGTTGTTCTTGTTCTAACAGCATAATCTGCTGTTGTAAAAACATTTGCGGCAATTGCAGTGTTGTGTGTCCAGAAATACAGACTTCCTAAATTAGAATTATCTAATAAACTAATTACGCTAATTGCTGAAGGGTAAGGATTTCCTATAAAATTATAATTCAATAAAATGGGATTAAAGGCAACTACATTTGTGGGTACGTAACCATTGTTTGGCGTCCCAATAAATTCTCCATTAAACGTTTGTGGTGTCGATGTGAAATTATCAGGTGCCCTAACTGCATATCCTTTTGTGGCTTGCATAACATTTGTAGGCGTTTCATTTACCCAAGCATTTGTAGTTGTGTCATAAGAATGATATCTACTAGGATTTGTGAGCGGTGAAAAACCTACTAATGTTTGTCCTGCAACTGGCGACGACCAATAAGTATATTCAAACTGCCTCATGGGCGTTGTATTTCTTTTGAAGTTTATATTCCCTGTATTTATAGCCAAAGGACTTATTTGCAGCAAACTAGCATTATTTTCGAAAACTAATTTTGAAAGTGCTCCCGTAACAGAAATATTGTTTTCAACCGTCAGCGTGTGTGGTGTAAGTCCTCCAAGAATCGTAACTACGGCATCGTTTGATACTGAAATAGATTTTGCCGAAAAATCGCCAATTGATGTATAATTTGCAGTAAAAACTACATCTTTTGTAATATCTGGATTTCCATTATCCCAAGAACCTGCCCAAGTTGTGGTTTGTCCTTGACTGATAGTCGAAACTAAAATTAATACTAGAAAAGTGAAAAAACCAAAATGTTTTGAAGTGTAATTTTTAATCATGTTTTTATTTTTTTGCAAATGTAATTATATCTTGTTAATTTTTAATTTCATTAGTTGAAGGAACATTTGTTGGCTGTGAACCGTTTAATGAATTAAGCATTTCTTGCTCTCCCTCTTCTTTCTGAATGTGGCTACGACGCACAATTTCTTCTATTTGATCTTGAAATGCAATCAATTCAATATTCAAATCGGTAATCAAAGTAACCACTTTTTTTTCAGGAATTCTGTCTAGATTTATAAATGTGTGTAGCGCTTTTACTTTTGTAATTATCGCCATCAATCTACTTTTTATTTGTGGCTTGCTAACTCTTTCAGGAATCGTATTGTTTAGAATTTCTACTTTTACAACCAAACTTTTGGTTTTTCGCTGAAAAGCGCCAATCGTTCCTTTGGGTTTTTGGTACAATTCCGAGGTAAACAATCTCCAGTCGCTCCAGTTGTTTGTAATAGTTTGTGCTTCTGGCGTTAAAGGTCTTGGTGCAAAATTCCATGTTTTGTTAATCATGCTAAAAACCAATTCTTTTTCTTTCAAAGCTTTGGCAATTTGCAGTTCATGTGTATTATCATCGTCTTTACAGCCCGTAAATAAAACCATCGATAACAAAAACAGTGAAACAATATATCTCATATCAGAAAATTTAACTAAAAAGCAAATGTAGTTATTTTTGGTTTTTGGTTTACCAAAGTGTTAAAGATGTTAACGCTATATTTTACGAAAATGGTATATTTGTATTTCAACATGACAAAAATGGACACGAAAATATTAATTATAGGTGCTTGCGGACAAATAGGAACCGAGCTAACGAACAAATTGCGAACGATTTACGGCAAAGACAATGTAATTGCTTCCGATATTAGGAAACTAAATACGGATATTGTAAACGAAGGAATTTTTGAAGTTGTAAATGCTTTAGATTATAATCAGATTGAGCATTTGCTAGAAAAATATCAAATTACCGATGTTTATTTGATGGCAGCGTTACTATCGGCAACGGCCGAGAAAAATCCTGCTTTTGCATGGGATTTGAATATGAATTCACTTTTTCACGTTTTGAATTTAGCGAAATCTGGAAAAATAAAAAAAATATTTTGGCCATCGAGTATTGCGGTTTTTGGTCCCACAACGCCAAGAGAAAATACGCCACAATACACCATTATGGAACCAAGTACGGTTTATGGGATTAGCAAACAAACTGGAGAACGCTGGTGCGAATATTATCACAAACAATATGGTGTTGATGTGCGAAGCATTAGATATCCTGGACTTATCAGTTGGAGTACGCCTCCAGGTGGCGGAACGACAGATTATGCAGTAGATATATACCACAAAGCAATTACCGATGGGAAATTCACATCGTTCTTGTCCGAAAACACTGGTTTGCCAATGATGTACATGGACGATGCTATAAAAGCCACCGTAAGCATCATGCAAGTCCCATCAGAAAATGTAAAAATCCGTTCGTCCTATAATTTGTCAGGTATGAGCTTTACACCAGCCGAAATTGCAGAAGAAATAAAGAAACATTTTCCAGATTTCACGATTGATTATGAACCAGATTTCCGTCAGAAAATTGCCGATTCTTGGCCAGCCAGTATCGATGATAGGGAAGCCAGAAAAGATTGGGGTTGGAAAAATGATTTCGATATGGAAAACATGACGGTAGAAATGATTACCAAACTAAAAGAAAATATTTACTAGTTTTTTAGAAAGAATAATTGTCATTTCGACGAAGGAGAAATCTCATAACGAAAAATTTGAGATTTCTCCTTCGTCGAAATGACAAAAATGGGTTTTATTACTTATTCTTCAACTTTTCAATAATTGGATTCTCAATAACTTCCTTTATTTTAAACTTCGTTGGTGTTGTCATTAGAAATCTCCATAGAAAGAACGTAGTGTTTTATTATTCATAAACCATATTATACAAATCGAATCCTTGCGCCCAATAATCGTTTTTTACTTCTTTGAGTACAAAACCATTTTTTTGATAAAATTTATAAACCAATTGTGACGTTCTAACCGATATGGTTTTAATTTCATTCATCGATTTAAGGATATCTAAACGATGTTTGAGTAATTTTGTTCCTGCTCCAATTCCTTGAAAATTTGGATGAATAAAATCCCAACTAATTTTTCCAATTGTGTTATTCTCCTCAAAATTAATTCCTCCAGCTCCAATAATTTGATTTTCAAAAACTAAAACATAATACTTATCTATTTCGTGGTCTAAATAATTATTTAAGTCAACTATTTCAGATTCTGCAAAATATTTGGGTACATTTAACTTTAATATTTCAAGTAGTTTTGGTTTATCTTCAGAATTATATTCTCTTATTATTAATTCATTGTTCATTTTTATTTCTTCAACTTTTCAATAATTGGATTTTCAATAACTTGCTTTATTTTGATTACTTCGTTGGTGTTGTCGTTAGGAATCGTCATGGAAAGAACATAGTGTTTTATTTTCCATTCATTTCCTGTTTTTACCAAAACGCCTGAGCCACGACAAATTTTCATTTGGGTGTTTAGTAATTCGTCAAACCAAGCGGTTTTTCCTGATTCATCCACATAAACATGACGTTCTAGAGCTGTAAAATTCCATGCTTTGCCTTTGTCGAAATAAGGTTTTGCAAACGCCATAAAATCTTTTTTGTTCCAGTTTTCGGTGGCATCGGTGCCAATAAAAATAGATTCATCGGACATCATCCCGAAATAAGTGTCAAATTTTGCTTCTGCGGCAGCTTTGTGCCAACTGTCTAAAACTGAATTTATCTTTGCTTTTTCGTTCGTTTGGGCTTTAGCTAAAATAGAAATCAAGCATAGTAAAAAAATAATTCTTTTCATTGAACTTTTAAAAACAAATTTATTAATTTTAATCAACTGTCAATTTCCATAATTTACCGTTATGTAAATTATTCAGTTTTTATAATTTTGAAAGAGTTATTTTCAATATTCAAAAAGTAAATACTTGGAGGTAAGTTCTCAATATCTATTCGTTGACTGGGTGAAATAATTTTTCCGTTTTTTACAATTTGCCCCATAATAGAAGTAAGTGTGTAGCTAATTTTCTCCGTAAAATTAACGTTGTTGATAGTTATAACAGAATTTGCAGGGTTGGGATAAATTGAAATGCCTGTTTTTTCAAAAGAGTTTGTAGATAATGTGCTAATTAACCCATCTTTGTCATATCTTGAAAAGAATTCCCATATTCTTATAGAAGCATTTTCTTGAAGACCCGCTGTAGTCGTCTTTGGCCATTCATGGCCTCTTCCAGTAATTTTTATAAACTCAATTGTGGAACCGTTATTACCATTCTCATAGACATTTCGTTCCGTATTAGAATTGATATTGGTTGTGATGGGATTTGGATTGGTATTATTGAAATTTTTCCAATAATTAAAAACATTACTTAACGGCGCTCCTCCATTTCCTCCATTTATCGGTATCACATTGTCATTTGTTCCCGTAATTTGCATAATTGGCATTTGATGTTGCGGATTACAAGTAGGGTTATTTCCGCCTATCCAACTTGGATTCATACTCCCTGCAACAGAAGCAATTGCTGCAATTTTTGTACTTAATTCACACGCTAATCGGTAGCTAAAAAAACCACCATTGGAAAATCCTGCAGCATATACTCTTTTATTGTTTATGTTATAAACAGAAGAAATTCTATCAATTAAACTACTTGCAAAACCAATATCATCTGCATTTCCGCCAAAGCTTAACCCTATGCTCCAGCCAGCTAATCCTCCTAAGCCCTGCGGAATAGCATAAATGAAATTATTCGCATCAGCTAAGACTTCCATTTGAGAATCACTATATATTGAACTTATACTATTTGTAAACCCATGAAAAAGTAATACTAAAGGAACGGGTTGCGAACTATTATAATTTGCAGGAATATAAATAGAGTACTGTCTGTTTCCTGAAGAATGCTGTAATGTCTGACTTTGTAAGTATTGACCTTGACCTGTATTTTGTGCAAAAGAAAATATAGGAGATAACGCTATTATGAAAAGTAAAATTGATGTAATTTTTTTTTGTATAAACACTGATTTTTATTTTTTATTATTTGTGTGAATTTAATTTATTCTGCATGCATAGCAAATTCCAAACTGTTAAATAAAAGTTAATAACGATAAAGTGTCTTATAAATTAGATGAAATAAAAAGTTGAATAAATTTTCTATAGTTAATTCGCGACACTAGTTATTTCAAATAAATTTTAACAATGTTTAGTAATTTATTTTACTAATCCATTCAACAATGTCGGGACTAATATTACCAAATCGCTGATGCATATTCTTTGAATTTCACAAGACATGGCAAAAACCTCAAAGAACAATTGCAGACGATTGTAGTTTATTAAGACTACCTTGTGCCATTGCTTGTCTATTCAGGTAGTCAAACAATCTTATGGAAAATAGTTTTGAAACACTAATTGCCTCTTATATTGAAAATAAAGTAGGTATCTCCCAACATTTTTTGAGTGATGAACTAGCCAACCACCTCAAGGAAAATTTACTTTCTCTGCACCACGAAAATAAATTGCTCACCGCCGGAACTGGCAACGCCGACAAACTGATACACAACACCGCGATACGAAACGATGTAATTTATTGGCTCGACAAAAAGAACAATAATGCACACGAAAATGCATTTTTTGTACAAATTGAAGCTTTTATAGAGTATCTAAACATTTCTTGTTATGCAGGAATTACGGGTTATGAGTTTCATTATTCTTTGTACGAAACAGGCAGTTTTTACAGGAAACATTTAGACCAGTTTCAGGATAATTCGAGTAGACAATTCTCGATGATTAGCTATTTAAACGCCGACTGGCAAGAAAATGATGGTGGCGAATTGCTTATTCATCAGTTAGACAATGACCAGAAAATATCGCCTACGCAAGGCAAAACAGTTTTCTTCAAAAGTAACGAACTCGTTCATGAGGTTTTGGTTACCAATGAAAGACGAATGAGTGTGACGGGTTGGTTGAAGCGGGATTAATGCCATTTAGTATTTGAATTTACTAGAATAGAAAAAACACTCTGTTTGTCATTCCGACGAAGGAGGAATCTCATAATATGGGGATCTTAATGAGATTCCTCCTTCGTCGAACCCGCGCCTGAAAGTGCGAACTGGCGGAGCAATGACAATATTCTTAAAATTTATAACCAACACCAAAAGTCCAAATCATATTGTTTTTAACATCATAACCATAATATGGCGCTATAAACAACCATTTGTTATGTTCGACAATAGGAGAAAAAGCCAGTTTTGGATATACTTTTTTATCTAAATAGATTAGAGATGGAAAGGCGCCAATTCCGATTTTGAAATGATTCCTTAGTTTGTATTTTAAACTTGGTCCGCCAACATTCAGTGCTATCACTTTATTACTAACAGAAAGTCCTATCATTCCTTCAAATCCGGCGTCGATTTTACTTTCAGATTTGGGTTTTTCTTCTATTTGTGCAAAGCTGAAAAAGCAAGAAAATAGCATTAAACCCAAAATCTGTTTTTTTAAGAACTTAAATTTCATTTTAATACTAAGGTTTTACAATTAAAATCGTTGGCGTATTGTTGAGCCAAGTGCTTTGTGAATCGATGAGTTTTTTCCAACTATCTAAGCTGATAATCATTAAATCCTGTTGCACTAAAAACTCTTTTCTAATGGTACGTTCTTGCATCATCATAATATGATTAGGCGCTATTTGCTCCATAGAACGAATGCTTTCTTGCATGTGCGTGTTGTTTTTTACTTCATCTAAAACATCTGAAATTATGATTTGTGATCCATTATTATGAATCAGTTTTTGTGCATATTCTAGCAAAAAAGTGTCTTCTTTACTAAATATGGGAATAAATACATTTTCTATTTGTTCTAATCCTTTATTAACTAATATTCCGACCGACATTTTGCTGTTTGCTATGATTTGACGCGTATTTTCATCGAATGGTGAATTTTCAAACAAGCCTTCTTTACCCGTTATTTTATCGATAAGTCGGTCTGGATTTATGATTCTGGTTGTGAATCCCAATACTTTTCCTAGCAATGTTCCTTCAAAAATAGATTGCCCAAGACCAACTAACAATAAATCATATTCTCCGTGATTGGCGGTTTCTATAAGATCAGAATTAATATCGTTGGAAGCTTTAAACAAAGTGTATATTTTTTGTTGTAATACATCTGCTTCTATTGTTATTGGCAAGAACGTTTCTTTTTCGTAATCTTTTAAATTGAAAGAATGTAACTCCGAACTCAAACCCAAATGCATGGCTGTGACAATCGTATTTTCGGTTTGTTTTTTCACCAAACTGTTGGCAACTTTTAGCAAAGCTTTTCCTTTTTTGGAAGAGTCAAATGACAGTAAAACTTTATATTTACTTTTGTCACCAATGGTTTCGGGAATAAAATGTGTTTTGGTTTTAAAAATATAATTAATTAAATCTAAGGCTGGTCCTGTCATAAAAGTCGTGACCAATGCCATAATAACCATCATCGTAAAAATTTCGGTAGACAACACACCCAAATCATACCCAATATTTAGCACAACCAATTCCATCAATCCTCTTGTATTCATTAGCGCTCCTATAGAAAGACTGTCTTTCCAATTGTGTCCAACAAATTTTGCTGCCAAAGCACTTCCTAAAAACTTTCCTGCCACAGCTACTAATATGATAATTCCTGTTATTTCCCACAAATGAATATCATTAATTAATCCTATTTGAGTACGCAAACCTGTAAACACAAAAAATAATGGTAGTAACATAATAACCGAAACATCTTCTACTTTTTCGATAAATACACTTCTAAACTTAGCGTTTTCGGGCATTATTGCACCAGCCATAAAAGCACCAAACAAGGCATGAATACCAATTAATTCTGAAACATATGCTGAAATTAATAATGTTAAAAAGAAAATAGCAACGATAGGTTTGTTTAAACTTTCTTTGGTACGATTAATATCTGCTACTCGTTTCAGGAATGGTCTCACTACTTTTAGCATCAATAACACATACATAAGTGCCAAACCAATAACGTACAATGAACTGGCGAAAGAACCTGCTTTTACAATGGCAATAACTGCAGCTAGAATACACCATGCCGTAATATCATCGGCAGCAGCACAAGTAATGACAATGGTTCCCAATTTTGTTTTATGAATATTTCTTTCTTGAACAATTCTAGCCAACACCGGAAAAGCAGTGATACTCATAGAAATTCCTAAAAACAAACCAAACGCTGTGAAGTCGATTCCTGCTGGAGCAAATAATTTATAGATGTAAAAAGCCAAACCCATTCCCAAAGCAAACGGAATAATAATACTCGCGTGACTAATAACAACGGCGTCGTGGGCTTTATTTCGTAAGGCTTTCAAGTCTAGTTCCATTCCGATGACGAACATAAAAAGGATTAGTCCAATTTGGCTCAAGAATTGCAAATTACCTAACGATTCTTTTGGAAAAAGCATTCCTGAAAATTCAGGATAAAACATTCCCAATAATGATGGTCCTAAAACAATTCCTGCGACAATTTCGCCAACGACTGATGGTTGTCCTATTTTTTTGGAAACCCAACCAAAAAAACGAGCAACCAGAATAATAGTTATAATTTGGACTAGAAGTATTGATAATGGATTTTGTAAATTATGAGTCATCGATGCAATAAAATCATTCCAATGACCGCCTCCTTTTGTATTTGAAACAATATTTTGTCCTTGTTCTAATGTTTTTCCATTAATGATTATAGTATAGATTAAAGCCGAAAATCCGCCTATAATTAATACATAAAACAATGAATTTTTAAAATTTCTCATAATTACTTGAATTTCTATTAGCAATAATTCGATGCAAATATGGGAAGTGTTTTTTTAGTAATAAAACAATTATGCCATCCTTTTTTGGAGATTGTAACAAGAAGGAAAAACTTTGTAATAAGTTAAATCGTAACTAATTTCATAAAGGCAGAACGGTAAGTTTCGCTTAATAAAATGCTAATAAAATTTCCGTTTTTGTCCTGTTGCTTAAGTGTAATTTCGTTATGTGTATAATGCTTGACTTGTGATATGGCAATAATTTCCTTTTTATTTACTCTGCAAAATTTGGTTTCAGGAATTTGTTGAAACAAAGTTTCGAAATTAATATTCTTCAAAATCAACACACTTCCATCAATCAACAATGCTACTTTATCTCTGCTATCTTGTTCCGCAGATTTAATTTGTACCAATTGATTAATATAAATGATTGCTTTTCCTTTATCGGTATTTAATGTGATAAAAGCTGGGTTTTGAATTGTGTTTTTATGTTTTTCAACAGCTTTGAGAACTGCTTTGTGTAGTCGTTCTTTAGTTACGGGTTTGGTGATATAATCTACAGCATCGATATTAAAAGCTTCCGACGCATATTCTTTATAAGCCGTGGTAAAAATAACCAGTTTGTTTTGAAGTTGGTTCGCTAATGATAATCCGTCCATTCCAGGCATTTCAATATCGGTGATACACAAATCGAAATCTATCGAAGTGGTTTTTTCGAGTAACTTTTCGGGCGAATTAAACACTTTGACTATTTCTAACTCTGGCATTTGTTCGCAAAGCATTTTCAAATAAGTCAGGCCGTGTAATTCATCATCTAGCAGTATGCATCTGAGTTTTGTAGTCAAGGAGATTGATTTTTAAATGAGCCGTGTAGACATTCTTTTCGACTAATCTGTCTAATTTGAATTGGTTTTTATAAATGATTTTAAGGCGCTGTTCTAAAGTGACGGTTCCCAATCCGCTGCGATCTTTTTTCATTGCTTTTTTGTCCGAAACTTTATTGGAAACAGTTAGCATGAAGCAATTGTCTTTAAATTCGAAAATCACTGTTATAAATGCATCTGGACTTTGCAAATCGGCATGTTTAAAGGCGTTTTCAATTAAATCTATAGATAATAAAGGCGCCAATAATGCTTCCTCATATAACTTTTCATTCTCATTGATTTTGGTTTTTACCGTAAGTTCAAAAAGCGGACTGATTTTAATTTTATTTATCTCGATAAGATTTAAGGCAAATTCTATTTCCTGTTTTGGTGTAACCCATTTTTGTTGGCTGTCATACAATATATAATCTAAAACATTAGCCAACTTATCGAGTGCAAAATAGGTTTGATAAGCATGAGATTGTATGGAGTTGAGAATGTTTTTAAAAAGATGTGGATTCAGTCTTGACTCTAAAGTATCTAGTTTTAAACCATCGACTTTCATTTCGAGAGTACTATAATTTTTAAGTAGTCCTTTTTTGGTTTTTTCAGATTGCCACAAACGCCATATGACAATACACAAGACTAAAATTACTATGACTAAAATTAAAATCAATATAGAAATCATACAAATTAGATTTACTTAATAACTATTTAAAGCAAAAATACTCAAAAATTGTAGGTTTGTTCAGCCCATAAAAAAAAGACTATCATTTCTGATAGTCTTTTCGCTTTTTGCTCCCCTAAGTTTCCATTTATCGAACCAAATATACGAAGATTTACGAAAAATCTATGATTTAAAGGAGTTTGTAAATGTTAGTGTTATATGTGGAAATAATACTTTAAATAGATAATGCCTTTTGTTTACCAGTAGTAGTCTCCCATACTAGTATAGAACCATAGGATAGTAAGTTTAGGTACTCAATATTAAAAATGTCTCAACAATTGAGTTAAAAAGTGTCTCAAAACAGAAATAAAAATTACTCGAGATAGGTTTTAGAGAATCAAATATTTACTAAAATCGGCGATAAGTATTGAATTATAAGGGGGCACAGTATTATTGTAGAATAAATGAAAATTGAATAAATTCATTTTTATGAGACACTATTGGGACACTATAATGTCTTCTAATTTAAAGATGATATTTTGTTATGGTAAATCTCATGCCGTAACAAAAGAGGGTGATTTACCAAGAAATGTTTAAAATTATTTTAAGTAAGAAGTAATATGATCAATTGTATAATTAAAAGCGAGGTGTTAAATCGTCTAAACGTCCGTTTAAACTCCGTTACACTATGAAAAAATATATTTCTTATTATCGAGTATCAACTCAGCAGCAAGGTAATTCTGGACTCGGATTGGAAGCTCAAAAGACACTTGTTAGGAATTTTCTTAATTCAGATGATGTTCTTATTAAAGAGTATGAAGAGGTTGAATCAGGAAAAAAGAATGACCGTCCTCAACTTCATAGAGCAATAGAACAATGCAAGAGAGATAATTCGATATTGTTGATTGCTAAATTAGATAGACTTTCACGTAATGCTTCTTTTATTTTCACTTTAAGAGATTCAAAAATTGATTTTGTTTGTACTGATATGCCAGAAGCAAATTCTGTAACCATTGGAATTATGGCAGTTTTAGCTCAAGACGAAAGAGAGAGAACCAGCCAAAGAACAAAGGATGCTTTAGCTGAACTGAAAAGAAAAGGAGTAAAACTTGGCTCACCACAAAATTTGACCATAGAAGCAAGACAAAAAGGGATTGAAGCAACAATCCAAAAGGCATTAAACAATACTAACAATCGTAAAGCAACGGCATTAATAATGTCTTTAAGAAAAGATAATTTGAGTTATAGACGAATTGCTTACGAGTTAAATAAAAGCGGATTTAAGACCAGTACAGGTAAAGAATTTTCAGGGTCACAGGTTTTGATTTTGTATGACAGATTCTGTAGTAATCAAGCTCAACAAGATGTTTTAGACTTTAATATTTTCAAACAATTCTGAAAGCGTAATTTTCAAAGCTGATGCAATGATTGACAAGGTTACAATATTTGGGGTTACCCTACCTTTTTCAATCTTATACAAATACTGTCTATCCTTACCTACCATAACAGCTAATTCAGTTTGAGTTAAGCTTCTCAATTTTCTGAATATAACTATTTGCTCCCCTACAAGTTTAGGAATTTCATTAGATAATTTAGATATGTCAGTTTCTGGAAGACTTTGCATAATCGTGCAAGTTCCAAGTAAAAACATTAATTTTTGTAACCTTAAAATACTACATAATTTGTATATTTACAATCTAATCAATAAGAAATTATTTATGAAAAAAATTAAGTTCGGTCTAGGAGTTATTTTAATTATTGTTGGATTTGGTGGAATGTTTAAGGATTCATTCTTTGGAGGGGCATTATTATCGTTATTAGGAGTTCTACTTTTACCTCCAATTTCAGAGCAAATCAAAAAGAAATTTAGCTTTTGGCAAGGCAAGACACTTAGATATGCTACCTACATTATTTTGTTTTTAGTTTCGGCAGGATTAATGAATAAAAACGGTTTAAAACCAACAGATAAAATGATAACTGCTACTGACGAGCAAGGAAATGTAATAGTTGAGGTAGCCTATCAAGAATATATAACCCAAACAGAAAAAGAAGTTGCTGGACTCTCGGCAGATAGGAAACAACAACGAGCTAAATGGCTGAATGAGTTATCGAAAAACTCAATTTATATTCAACTTGTGAATAACAAAATTGTTTCGGTGGATTATCTGCCAACTTTAACAGCAATTAGCGATGCAATCAAGAATTCAAATGTCAAAAATGGAGAATCTGAATTTGGGATTTCTGATAAAATTGCAGAAAGCGTAGAAAGTTCAAGTGATGGTAAAAATAAAATGCAGTTTGTTGTTGATGTTTCTTTGCTTTCTCTCAAAATGAATGGAGGCTTACCAAAAAAAATTGTTGCCGTTTTTGACAGATATAGAACAAAATATAATCTTTATAGTGAAGAAGCAAAAATATATTATAACACATCTGGAAAAAGTGAAAATTTAAAAAATTGGTTCAATATCACTTATACTTTTGCAATTCTTGACCCAAAAGATAAGAAAGTATTAGACGGAATTTATGAAACCAATTTTAGCGATATTGGAAGTTGGAGTGATGATGATACAATTTTCGATTATCCATATATGATAAATAAAGTAGCATATTTACAACATTTAAAAAGCAACAATTCAGATTCAAAATACCTACCTAAAATGAATGATATAGACGTTTGGGATGAATTTGGTGCAGATGTTAAAACTCGTATTGAAATGATGATATTTAATAAAGATTGTGATGCATTACAACAAGAATTTAATGCAGCAGATGAAAATATTAAACGTTTTCATAATGCAGGTAGAAATAGCAATAAACATTCAGAGTTAATGGGTTTTGTAGATGAGCAAATGAGAGATTTAGGTTGCTATAAATAAACTAAATCTCAAATAAATTTAGCTTTAGCCCCATCAAATTGACGGGGCTTTTTTTTAATAACATTCTAAAAATTTATTAAAACAGTTTTAGAGATCCTTCTACTTAATTTTAGTTAGAAGTACTTCTAACTAAAATTAATGATTGTTTGGTATTGCTTTTTAAATGTAGTTTTGCAAAAAATTAAAAAACTTACTGAATTATGAAAAAAAATCTTACTTTATTACTTTTTCTTATATGTTGTATTTCTAATGCACAGCAAAAAATAAGTTTTGCTTATGATGAGGCGGGTAATCAAATTCAAAGATCATGGTGTTTAAGTTGCCCAGCTAAAACTTCAGGAGAAACCCCTAAAGAAGTAGCCGATTTAAAGCAAGAAGATTTGCGAAAATTCTTCCCAACAGATGTTATTTCCTATTATCCAAATCCTGTAAAAGAACAACTCTATCTTAAGTGGGAATTGATAAATGACAATAAAGTAACTTCAATACAATTATACTCTTTGAGTGGACAGTTGGTAAAATCATATACTAAGTTAGAAAACACAGACAATCATACCATGACTTTTGGAGCATATCCTAATGGGATATATACGTTATTGTTGTTATATACAAACGGAGAAGAAAAATCGATTAAAATAATAAAAGAATAAATATATCCCAATGAAATTACGATTATTAGCCATAACACTATTTTTAGCAAACACTTTATTTTCTCAAAATTTTCACGACACACAAGGCAAACTTGAAATTTCCAGTGCTGGTCAAGCTACTTATACTTTGCCTATTGCAATGCCAGCTAGTATTAAAGATGTTGGTCCAATAATAAATTTAGTTTACGCAAGTGGACAAAATGGAGGTATTGTAGGGCAGGGTTGGAATATTAATAGTATTTCTAATATCGCTAGAATCTCAACAAGACAAGATATTGACGGTTTTAGAGACGGTGTCGATTTTGATGCCGATGATAAGCTAGCTCTTGATGGACAACGATTATTATTAAAATCTGGGACAGGCGCATATTGGTCTGATGGTTCACAATACGAAACAGAAGTACAAAGCAATACAAAAATAGAATTAAAAGGAGTTGGAACTGCAATGTATTTTATTGTAACTTCTCCTGATGGTTCTCGTGCATGGTATGGGAATTATGGAGGAATGGACGCAACCGATGCAACTGCTTATTATATTGTACGTTTTGAGGATGCCAATAGTAATTTTATAACATATCACTATGCAAAGCCATTTAATAAAAGTTTATGTATAACTGAAATTCGTTTTAGTGCGAATACAATAACAAATGCTACACCTCTTAATAAGATTGTTTTTTCATATAAATTGGCTGCTCGATATGAAAATGCATACATCAAAGGAATAAAATTAGAAAAGGTAGAGATTTTAGATAAAGTAGAAGTATTTACTAATAATTTGCTTTTTAAAAAATACCAATTAACGCATATTACTGATGATTTAGGTTATCAGCGTGTTAGTCAGATACAAGAATTTAACGGCGCAGGAGAAGCAGCAAACCCTGTCCTTCTTGATTATAATGTTACTTCAAATGATGTTACTGAAACAGGAACAAGTTATGACGATTATTTGAATCCATCAACTAGTCCTGATATGTCTGGAGATTTTGATGGTGATGGGGCTGTCGATTTTATCTCTGGGAAATCGGTTTACACAAAATTATTTCAAGGAAATGGAAATGTAAGCACTTTACCTTTCACTGATAGTGCTAAACGAAAATTTGCAGCTGTTACTTTAAGTAATAACAAAATAAATCAGAAACAATCTATTGTACACGCGAGTGAAACTTTAAATAACATTGCTTTTAAAGTATACAATCTTTCTAATTCAAATACCATAACACTCGATTATACTAAAGACATCCAATTTAATAATTTACATAATTTTGTAAACGGATGTGAAACAGATTCTCTTGCTGTTATGCCAGCCCCGATAGTTAAAGAATCTAATGAATTTTTAGAAGGCGATTTTAATGGAGATGGATTATCAGAAGTTTTAATCTTTTCACATGATGAGTATCATTTGTATGGTCAAGCTGCACCACCATTAACAGGCAGACTACCAGATGATCCAAATCCTTGCTCTATGACACATGTTGTTTCGAGAACTTATAATGAGGTACGTCTAGTTGATTTAAATCCAAATGTTTCTAATACATACAATACAAGTGGAAATTTCAGTTTAGAAACTCCAAACGTATTTTTATATGGAGATAAGAAGTTCATTATGGATATGAATTTAGATGGTAAAGCAGATGTTTTTATACTAAATAATGACCAATCCTATAAAATTATTTCATTTAAGCAATTGTTAGTGGCGCCATGGGTAGAACTGGAAATTATAGGACAAGGGACAATAGAATCTTACTCACCAACCAAACAAATCCTTTTTGGGGATTATAATGGTGATGGGAAGCCTGATATAATGTTGCCTGATGCAGATATCAATGGTTGTGAAACATGTGATTTGTGGCATATTTATTATAGTAATCCTAATCCTGCAGGCGGTATTTATTTTGTAAAACAGTCACATAATATTGTAGCATATAGACCAAGTTCAGGTAATGAGTATAATACACAATGGCATAATAGCACTTATTATGCAATGGATGTTAATAAAGATGGTAAATCAGATTTAGTAAAAGTTTGGACAAATGTGTGGCAATATAGTCCTTTTTGGGACCCAAAAGATTTAGATTCTTCTTGGACTGTAGATACTTATGTTAACAATATTGGCTTGAATGGGGGTTTTACAAATAATTATACCTCTTCAAGTTTTCATCATGATAATGATAACTCAAGACCAATTCCTTTAGTTAGTAATTTTAAGTTTCAAGGATTAGATAGTGACCTGTTAATGATTCGTTTTTCAATAGGAACTTCTTTTAATAAATCAGTAACTTATGTAGATTTTCAAAAAGATGTTTCACAAGATAATCTCTTAACAAAAGTCACACAATCAGGCGGGGCTATTGTAGATGAAATAACTTATAATAGTATGACTCCTACAACTGGTTCGACAGGTTTAGGAGCATTAAATGATTTTTATTCCTCGGCTGACGAATTATTGTATCCGCTAGTTGAACTTAAACAAATGCCAACTAGTAAAATAGTATCACAGCTAAAAAACACTTCATTGGGTGTTACAAAAATGCAAGATTTTAAATACCATGGTTTGTCTTTCAATCTTAACAGTATTGGATTAATTGGTTTCAAAAAAACAGCACGTAGTAGTTGGTATAAGGATAGTTCTGAGAAAAGAATGTGGAGTGCTGTAGAAAACAATCCTTTGCAAAGAGGAGCTACAGTAAGAACTTATAACCAATTATTAAATAGTTTTAATTTTACATTTCTAACAAATTATACTTCAGGATTATTAAGTAAATCGGAAAACATTTACACAGAATTAACAGATCCTATTACTAAAAAATATTCCATATTATTAAACAATCAAACTTCAACCGATTATCTAACCAATATTATTTCTCAAAAAGTATATAACTCATATTCTCCTGATTACTTGTTGCCATTAAGTGTAACCTCTAATAATTATCTAGGAACAATTTTACATGGTTCAACAACTACAGTAACAGATTATGACAATGTTGTTTCGGGTATTGGTAGTGGTTATTATATAGGTCGTCCAAAGGAAATAAACACAACTGCTACTATTTATGTAAATACATTAACTGGTAGTCCAGACACTAAAACTAGTAATGAAAAGTACTTTTACACTAATGGGAATTTAACTCAAACTGAAAAGAAAGCAAACGGTTCTGCTGAAACATTAATAGAAAATTCAGCTTATTTTCCAAATGGGTTATTAAAAAGTAAGACGATTAGCGCTACTGGAACTACATCTACAAATGCAGTGTCAGCGAGAAGTACTTCCTATACTTATGACCCAACCAATCGTTTTGTTAAGACGATAACAGATTCAGAAGGTATGGTTGCCACAAACAATACCTATAATCCATTGTATGGCGTGGTTTTGAGTCAAACTAATCCTTTGGGACAAACTACAACAAGTATTTATGATAATTGGGGTAAAAGAACAAAAATAACAGATTTTCTAGGTAAAAATGTCAATTACACCTATACAAAAGCAAATAATATTTACACGACAACACAAGTAGGTGATGACGGAAGTAGTAGTATTGTAGATAGTGATGCTTTAGCTAGAATAATTAGAAAAGGAAGTAAAGACATTAATGATAATTGGGTATATTCTACTACTGAATATGATTATTTAGGAAAAAAAGTAAGAGATAGTGAACCTTATTTCTCGTCGGCTTCACCTACACAATGGACTGCTTACGAATATGACGATTACTCAAAACCCATAAAGACGACTTATCACACAGGAAAGGTTGTAAATACAGTTTATAATGGCTTGACTATTACTGCAAATGATGGAGTAATGTCAAGAACAAAAACTACGAATGCAAATGGTCAAGTTGTTTCGGCAACTGATACTCCAGGCGGCACAATTACCTATAAGTATGATGCGATGGGTAGTTTGTTGGAATCTGATTATAGCGGTGTAAAAATAACGATGCAATATGATAATTGGGGCAGAAAAACCCAATTAACGGACTCGTCAGCGGGTACATACACATATAGTTATAATGCTTATGGAGAAGCCCTGACAGAGGGGACTCCAAAAGGACTTACTTCTTACATTTTAAACCCAGTTGGTAAATTAATAACTAAAACAGTTGTTGGTGCTACTGCGGCAGAAAACACCAATATAACCAGTACTTATTCGTATGATGCTACCAACAAATGGTTAACAAATATTGCTGTGACTAATCCTAATGACGGTAACAGTAATTATGCTTATACTTATGACACGGCAACAAAGCAATTGAAAAAAACAATCGAAACATTACCGTATGCCACTTTTACAAAAGAACTTACTTTCGATTTATTTGGTCGAGTAAACACAGAAACTTCAATAGCTTTAGCACATAGTAAGACTAGTCCTAAAACCATAACGCACGCTTATAAAAACGGAGTGGAATCGCAATTATTAGATGGTACAATGAAATCTCAGGTTAATACTACTAATGCCCGAGGTCAAGTTTTAAGCGCGGCATTAGGTAATGGCATTGCTATTACAAATACCTATGATACTTACGGATATATTACACAAAACAAACACCTTTTAGGCACTACGAATGTAATGACTTTAGACAATGTTTTTGAGCCTACATTAGGGAATTTGACAAGTCGTTATAATAGTATGTTTGATGCTAGAGAAAGTTTTACGTATGACACTTTAGACAGATTAACTTCTTGGGATGGCATAGGAACCAACCTATTGACATTGCCTTTTAATACCACAACAGATGGTTTTACTTTTACAGGAACCAGTACCACTGGATCTGTAACTAATGTTACAGGAACGATGAAGGTAGTTCTGAAAAATACCCTTGTAGCAGCTAAAAAAACATTAACTACCATAAATGTAGCTACGGGAAATAAACTGAGAGTTAAAGGAACTATAACAGGAAAGACTGGTACTTCGGGTGTAATTGTTGATGCAGTAATGGTTGAAACCGATCCTCTGGATGCATTAAATTATGTCGAAATACCTTTTGGAACAGTAAATAATGGTGTGTTTGATGCTAATTATACTGTAAGTGATTTTGTAGCTAATCCTAAGTTGACCTTGAAATTTATTGTTGATGAGAGTAGCCCTGAGAGTTCAAACGGTGGCGGTACAGTTGCCCCAAATGCTACTTTTTTTGTAGACAATCTAACTATTGACAATGTTACAGTAAATACTCAAAATTATGACGACCGTGGCAAAATTACCGAGAATGCTTTAGGTCAGTATAAATATACCAATACAGCAAAACCGTACCAAAATACATCAGTTTTTGTAAGTTCAGAAGCAAATGCTTATTATACAACAAGACCATTACAAGGCATTACCTATAACGCTTTTAAATCGCCTATACAAATTGAGGAACAAGGAATTGATAAAATTAGTTTTGGATACAATGCCATGCAACAGCGAAGTATTATGTATTACGGTAATACAGATACAGATAAATTAACAAGACCTTACCGCAAATATTATAGTGCCGATGGTAGTATGGAAATTAAAGCTACTTTTGCAGCTGGAAATACGACTACTCCCATCACTATTGAGTTTATTACTTATGTAGGAGGAGATGCTTACTCCGCTCCAATTGTTATAAAGAGTGACGGAACAACACAAAATTATTTTTATTTGCATCGTGATTACCAAGGTAGTATCTTAGCTGTTACAAATGAGACAGGAGGAGTAGTTGAGAAAAGATTATTTGATGCATGGGGAGCAATTGCCAAAGTGCAAGATGGAGCAGGCAATAATTTAACAAAACTAACGTTCTTTGATAGAGGTTATACAGGACACCAGCATTTAGAAAGTGTAGGTTTAATACATATGAATGGTCGTTTGTACGATCCCAAATTACATCGTTTCTTGCAACCGGATAATTTTGTACAAGACCCGTATAATACGCAAAATTTTAACAGGTACGGGTATTGTTTAAACAACCCGTTAAAATTCACAGATGTTTCGGGAGAAGAGTATGCAATGTTAACCGCAGCAATTGTAGGTGCAGCCATCGCTGTGGCAACTTATCTAACCGTTTCGTTAATTAATAATACGCCAATAACATTTCCTGGGTTGGCTTATAATACTGTTGTTGGAGGGGTAAGTGGAGCAATAACTTCTGGAATAGGAACTGCTGTAGGAACTATAGGTAATTTTTGGGTCAGAGCAGGAGTTCAGGCACTTGCCCACGGATTATTTCAAGGGGGTGTGTATGCTGTAACTGGAGGTAAATTCTGGAATGGTTTTGCCGCAGGTGCAATAAGTAGTATTGCAAGTAGTTTGTGGGCTGGTGGTACAAACACCACAGCAGGAGCAGACGGAACAAGAATTGCACAAGCAGGTAGTGGTTTTGCAGGTTTTGGTAGTAGTGGAGCGAGTATGATTGTTTTTGGTACAATCGCTGGTGGTGCTGGTGCGGCTCTAACTGGCGGAAACTTTTGGCAAGGTGCAGTTACAGGTTTAGTTGTTAGTGGACTGAATCATTATATGCATCCAAATGATAGTTATGAGGATTTTGACCAAGAAGATCCAGTAAAAACAGTAAAAACAGATCCAATAGATGCGTCAAAACTTGATCCAAAATTTAAAACAAACGGTAAAGATTGGGAAATAAAAGGTGGTAGACATACTATTACAACAAAAAAAGAGATTTTACAATGGGATTATAAGAAAGGAGAGATAGAGGTTTATAATAAGGCTAATAAACAACATTTAGGAGGATTTGATCCAAAAAATAGAGGTAGAATGATTTCAAATTTAGATAAAACAAGAGTTCCTAATGGCGGTTGGAATGTAACTACTTCAAAAGTATTAGGTTTAGCTAGTAAATTAAGTAACTTTTTAAATCTACCTGCTTTTATGTCATTACCGCCTCTTTTTCAAATGCAAATGCAAAGTATACCAGGGTATGTTAACCCGAACGCAACAATTCAAACTTATTAAATAGAAAAATGATTATCTACATTAATAATAAAAAA
>NZ_JAYWDT010000240.1:0-66609 GCF_043779715.1 Flavobacterium sp. | reverse complement strand
AAATAATTTTTCATTAAGCTATAAGAAAAAAGATATAAATAGCTTTTGGCTGTCTATTTATGATAAATTTGTGATAGCATTTGCTTGTATATTAATGTTTTTTATAGGAGCACCATTGGGATCTATCATTAGAAAAGGAGGATTAGGATTGCCTATAGTTTTTGCAATGTTAATATTTATAACTTTTCACTTTCTAAATACTTTTGGTAAAAAAGTAGCACAAGAATCAGGAATAACACCGTTTTTTGGCGCTTGGATTTCGTTTTTTCTGTTAGTACCATTAGCCATCTTTTTAACAAGAAAAGCAATAAACGATAACGGAGGAATAAGCTTTGATGGAATTACAGAGCCAATTAAAAAAATATTTATCAAACTCACACAACGCAACAAACTACAATAAAAATGACTACAAATAGGATTATACTAAATACGATTGAAGAGGCTATAGAAGACATTCGCCAAGGCAAGATTATTATAGTTGTCGATGATGAAGACCGAGAAAATGAAGGAGATTTTCTAGCTGCTGCCGAAAAAGTAACACCAGAAATGATAAACTTTATGGCAACTCATGGTCGCGGACTAATTTGCGCACCACTTACAGAAAGTCGTTGCAAGGAATTAGAATTAAGAGCCATGGTTTCTAACAATACCGATCATATGGAAACGGCATTTACCGTTTCGGTCGATTTGAAAGGAAATGGAGTAACAACAGGAATATCGGCATCGGACAGAGCAAAAACAATATTATCGTTAGTAGATTCAAGAACAAAACCTCATGAATTAGCACGTCCTGGACATATATTCCCTTTGGTAGCTAAACAAGGAGGAGTTTTACGAAGAACAGGTCATACCGAAGCGGCTATCGATTTTGCAAGATTAGCAGGATTTAAATCGGCAGGAGTAATTGTTGAAATTATGAATGAAGACGGTACAATGGCTCGTTTGCCAGAATTGTACGAAGTAGCCAAAAAGTTCGATTTAAAATTAGTTTCAATCGAAGATTTAGTAGCTTACAGAATGCAACATGATAGTTTGATTGTTAAAAAAGAAGATTTTGATATAGAAACTCGCTTTGGATCATTCAGACTTCGTGCTTACGAGCAAACAACAAATAAACAAATACATATTGCGTTAACAAAAGGTACTTGGAATTTAGGAGATTCTGTTATAACCAGAATCAATTCATCACAAGTAAACAATGATTTGTTGGGAACGTTGACAAACAACGCAGACAAGCAACTCGACGATATGTTTAAAGTCATTAATGAAGAGGGTAGAGGTGCTGTGATATTCATTAATCAAGACATGCAATCGGTAAGTTTGTTAAACAGAATTCATGAACTTAGAGCATTACAATCGAAAGGGGAGATGAAAGCACCTAAAATTGTAATTGACAGTAAAGATTTTGGAATAGGTGCGCAGATTTTGCACGATATAGATATTTCTAAAATCAGATTAGTTTCTAATACAGACCAAGGAAAACGTGTGGGTATGATAGGATATGGGCTTGAGATTGTTGAATATGTAAATTATTAGAAACTATTTTCTAACGTTAATTTAAACGAAATGAATTAGTTAAAAAATAATTCCATTTTTTATTCAAAAAAGGTTTGCATAAACAAAAAAGCTTACTATATTTGCACTCGCAATAACAAATTGTGCACGCTCAACTGGAGAAATGGCAGAGCGGTCGAATGCGGCAGTCTTGAAAACTGTTGACTGTAACAGGTCCGGGGGTTCGAATCCCTCTTTCTCCGCAAAATACTTTTTAAAGTACTTCAAAACCCCTTAAATCTTATGATTTTCGGGGTTTTTTGTTTTTAATCCCATATCAAAACATTCATTAATTCGCAATTCAAGAGGGGCACAATTCGGGGCACAAGGCAATCAATAAAAATTGTGCCCCTATCTTTTCGCCAACCTCAGTATTTACAGCCAGTTCAGAAAATGAACATCTTGTACCTATTTGACTTTTTAACTAAATTATTACTAATTAAAAGGTCACCAAAATGGAAGCAACAATCACAAATCTTTTTTATCTAAAAAGAGCAAAAGCCAATGTACACGGACTAGTTCCAATTTATCACAGAACCACAATCAACGGAAAACGCCTCGACAAAAGCACCGGAAAGTACATTGATCCCACTAAATGGTCAACAGAAGCAGGCAGAATGAAAGGCACTTCTGAAGAAGCTAGAACAATAAATAGCCACCTTGATTCACTGATTGCAAAAAATTCTAGTATTGAAAAGAAATTAATTGCAGTTGACAAGGATATTACTGCCGAAGTTTTTAATAATGTGTTGACAGGCAAAACTGAAAAGCAACGAACACTTATCCCAATCTTTCAAAACCATAACAATCAAATTGAAGCTTTAGTAAAAACCGAAGAATATTCTCCAGGAACATTAGAGCGATACAAAACTTCGCTTAGCCATACAAAAGAGTTCATGAAATGGAAATTCAATATATCAGACATTAATATCAAGGATATTGACTTGGCGTTTATTACGGATTACGATTTTTACTTGAGAACTGAACGTGGTTGTAGCAATAATACGACTGTAAAATACATTAAAAACTTCAAGAAGATAATTCAAATCTGCTTGGATAACCGATGGATTATTGAAAGTCCATTTGTAAAGTATAAAGGAAAAATCAAGGAAGTTGAAAGAGATTTTTTAACTGAAAGCGAAATCGAGACAATTTACAATAAGAAGTTTCATTGTGAGCGATTAGTTCAAGTGCGTGATATTTTCATATTTTGTTGTTTTACTGGTCTAGCTTATATCGATGTAAAGCAATTGACAAATGATCACATTGGAATTGGAATTGATGGCAACAAATGGATATTCAAGAATAGACAAAAAACCGATACTAGTTCAAAAATTCCTTTACTACCTATTCCAGAACAAATTATGGCGAAATACGCATCACATCCAAAGTGCATAAATGAAGAAACTATACTACCAGTTTTAAGCAATCAAAAAATGAATAGCTATCTCAAGGAAATTGGCGATGTTTGTGGCATTAAAACAGAATTAACTTTCCATCTTGCTCGACATTCATTTGCAACCTCTATAACACTCACAAATGGCGTTCCTATTGAAAGCGTAAGCAAAATGCTTGGTCACACTAACATCAGAACCACGCAACATTACGCAAAAGTAGTTGATAGAAAAGTGAGTGATGATATGGCTATTCTCAAGCAAAAATTAGCACCTCAACTAATAGCGAAAAGTTCATAGAATAACTTTTACTTTTTTTTAAAGCATTGCAACAACTGCAATGCTTTTTTTATTAAAAACACATCCAAAACAAGGTGTGTAATTCCCGAATGGAACACTATACTTCTTGATTTATATAATTCGATAATATAGTTTTGTCAACATTTCCCAACTTCCTTTCTGGCAATCATTCACATACATACCTTAATGGATAATCAACAAAACCAACAACGAATTAAAAGCTTATATAAGATGCTTTTAGAAATGGCAACCGGAAATCTAGCGTTTCGGGTGGAGCTAAATGGCAGTGGCGATGAGTTGGATCAATTGGCAAATATGCTGAATGAAGTAGCGGAAAAAATGCAAAACATAATTTCGAAATACGAGTTCAAGAACCAACCATACAATTACAGTACAAATCAAAATACTACTAAACAATCCGATGCAGAACTAATACAGAAAGTCCTTGACTACATCAAAAATCATTTAGAAGAACCTTTGCCAACTACCAAAGAACTTTCAAAAATGTTTGGCACTAATGAATTTACTTTAAAAGACAGCTTCCGGAATATAGTTAAAACGAGCATTTATCAATTTTACAATGACGAGCGATTGAAGAAAGCGCATTTTCTAATCAAGGAAACAGCAATTCCATTGAAAGAAATTGCTTTAATATGCGGATTTAATGATTATCCCAACTTCTACAAAGCATTTAAAAAACGTTACAACTATCCTCCAAGCGAGGTAAAAAGAGAAAAAGAAAACAACAATTAATAAAGGCATTCCTTCTTTTGCAAACCGATATTCCCGAAATGAAATAAGATAACGTTTTCATTAATAGAATTTTACACTACCAATTCTATTGAACCATGAAAATTAAGGTCACCAATCTAAAATCAATCTTAGTAGAAATAATAAGTATTTTACTAATGTTACTTTTTGTTTATTCAGCACTGAGTAAGCTATTAGAATTTCAAAACTTCCAAGCCCAACTAAGTCAATCGCCACTTATAAGCGCATACACCGGATTTGTTTCCTATTCCGTTTTAATAATTGAATTATTAATCGCTTTATTACTTGCAATACCAAAATCAAGATATATTGCTTTGTTAGCTTCATTTGGTTTGATGCTAATATTCACCGCTTACATAGTTGTCATTCTAAATTATTCCTCATTTGTTCCTTGCTCCTGCGGTGGTATATTAGAGAAAATGGGTTGGAAAGAACACCTGATTTTCAACATAGCGTTTACAATTCTAGCTGCAATTGCAGCTGTATTTACAGCAACAAATAAATCCAAAACAGTTATAAAACTAATAATTATCGCAATAATCGGTTCAGCTGTAATTGTGATTTTATACTTCTATTCAGAACACACCATGCACCGAGAAAACCCATTCATAAGAAGATTTATCCAAGGTGCAGCAACCCAAACAGCCGAAGCAGAACTAACCAACAATTCCAAATACTATGCAGGAACCGATGGTAAAACCATTTATTTCGGAGATAGTCAAGCACCGCTACACATAATAGCTTACGATACCATTTTAAAAACCAAACGTCATTATAAAATACAACTGGAGCGTGAAAACTTTCCTTTTGTTTCAGTACAAGTCCGAATTGCACCACCCTATTTTTATCTCATGGATGGCACAGTGCCAGTAATTTACAAAGGCAATATATCCGATTGGAAAGCAAAACTTGTAATGTACGACAACAATTACTATTTCTCAAAAGCCGAAATAATTACTCCAGATAAAATCGCATTTCGAGCACAGCAACTCAAAACGCTTTATAACATTTTAGGAACCTTCACTTTCAAAGACAGTTTAAAAATGCAATACGCGCCTCAACTATTACAAAAACAAATAGATGGCTTTTTTGACACCGATGGCATGATGCATTTTGACATACAATCGCAAAAATTCATCTATACCTATTACTACCGAAATCAATTCATAGTTGCCGATACCAACCTCAACCTAATACATCGCGGAAATACCATCGACACAACGACCAAAGCCAAACTTAAAATAGCACATATCAAAGAAACTGGACAACGAAAAATTGCTTCACTACCAGCAACTGTTAATCAATTGACGACGGTTTCTAACAATTTACTATTTGTAAATTCAAAATTAATCGGACGATACGAACCCAAAGAAATGTGGAAACAAGCTTCGATTGTTGATGTGTACAACATCGAGAAAAACACCTACTTGTCAAGTATTTACATTTATAATATAAACAAAACCAAGTTGAAAGAAATGTTTGTGGTTGATAACAAGCTGTATGCAATAATCGGACATCAATTACACAAATACCAGTTGAGTAAAAAACATTTCAAATAGAAATAATAATATAAAAATCTATTCTGATCAGTAGCAGGAACGAGACTGAAAACCTGTAAAAAAGAGTAAGTCAAAAAAAGTAATTTAAATTCTATTACCATGAAAACCATTTTAAAAGTGATCTTGCCAGTATTGGCATTCACATTGGCAAGTGCCGGAGCAGTTAGCTCAAAAAATGCTAAAGTTAAAGAAGCAAAAAAGACAGTTTCTATCATTGGATTTATACAAAATCCATCAATTGCAAATTGTCTTCAAGTTACGGTGGATTGTACTCCAACGACTACAATCCAAAACTGTATGTCTAGTGAGGCAACTCCAAGACGTGTTTGGCATAAAAATGCAGCAAATGCTTGTAGTGTAAACTTGTACAAAGTATTGTAAACAAGTAACTTTTAAGTATGCAGTTTTCTTTAATCGAAAACTGCATATTTTTATCTTTACTCTTCTAAATCAGATTTCATCCATGATGCTTTTGGCTTACCTTTTAAATAATGACCAAACCAATCATTCATCTTTCTCAGTAAATCTTCTTGGTTTTTTGGATCTTGAAAAATGTGACCTTCGTTATCATACGCCAACATAACATGTTCTTTTTTTAATCGTCGTAAAGCCGCATAAAAAGTTTCAGCTTGTCTTGACTGCACTGTGTCATCAATTTTACCAGCCCAAGTCAATAACGGAGTATTTATTCCATTAGCATTCAGTAAAGGTGAATTGTTATGATAGGCTTCTTGATTTTCGTAAAAAGAAAATCCCATACGATATTGTTGGTTTTCGTAGCGCCATGCATCAATATTTGTGTATAATGTATTGATTGTAAAGTAATGTTGCAAATTATCAGATACAGCCGAGCCACTTATAGCCGTGGCAAACATATCCGTTTGTGTAATGATAAAATTTGTTTCATATCCGCCAAAAGATTGTCCAGTTAGTCCAATTTTTTTAGCATCAGCAACACCCATTTCAATAACCTTTTTAGTAGCAGCAGTAACACAGTCAACTGCCGACATAGCCGAATTTCCTTTTTCAAAAGAAATATCGGGTAACAAAACAGCATAGCCATCTGTAGTAAGATTAGCAATATTAAACCCAATCCCATTATGCAAACTTGGAGTAATATAATCATGTCTATATTTTGAAAAAGTTTCATAAATAAACACAACCATAGGATATTTTTTACTAGCATCATAATTCGCTGGATAATACAATATGCCTTTGAGTGGTGTTCCTTTACTATCGGCATACTGAATCATTTCCGATTTTCCCCAATGATACTTCTTTTGATGTTCATTACTATTAACAATTTCTTTTTGCAACCCATTATTATCAAATACTAGAGTTGGTGGCAAATCAAATCGTTGCATGACATAAATAAATGATGTGCCTTTTTTTGATTTTTTGAATTTTGTAACCATAGCATCATCAGCTATAAGTGGCTTTGCAATTAGGTTAGGTTTTAAGGTAAAAAAACCATGCGCACCACTTTGTAAATTATAAGAAATTAAAACAACTTCTTTTGATAAATCATAAACAGTAGTACCAGTTTCAGAATAATTAAACTCGTGAATATTTGATACAGCAGATGTATCAAATCGAAACCGTATGTCTTTATCTTTGCCATTAGTCAATCGTTTACGTTCCTTGCCATCAGGTGAAATCGCCCAAATATCATGATAATCATAGCACAATACATATTTGCCATCTTTCGTCCAATCGGTCTGACCCCAAACGCGCAATTCAGTACCTGGATCATTAACCCAGTTATCCCAGCTAACATTCAATCCTTGAGTAATGTTGGTATGTGATTTTTTCACAATATCATAAACCCACCAATTACTTTTTTTATAATAGCTTATAAACCTTCCATCGGGAGAAAAGTCTAGTTGACTATCAATACCAGACTGCTTCTCCAAAAGCAACTCTTTTGCACCAGTTCTAATATCAATCAAGTAAAAATCCCTATCAGCATTCAATTTATACTGTGGTTCATAGTAATCCATATTCGCTAAAAGAGCGTAATCTTGTGTGCCATTCAAAGCAATCCATTTTTGTTGCTCTGAATTTAGTGAACGAACAAATCCTTCTTTTGGAAACCAAACGGCTAAAAATTGTAAATAAGGTACACTTGCTCTCAACTTTCTTTCACGATAAAGCAACTGGTCTTTTGCATGCCAAACCTCAACACTGCCAGAATATCCAGTAGTGTCTTTTGCCACAATAGTAGTAATTCCAAAAAATACCTTCTTCCCATCACGAGAAACCTTCAGAGCAATATTTTGATCGGGAGCAATTTTCATTTTCACAGGAAAAATAGCATCAGAAGAGTTCAGCGTAAATACCTTATTGTTCACAAAATCATAATAATACACTTCTTCATTGTCTTTGTCAACACCATAAAAAGCAACAGAGTTGCCATTTTGTTGCCACTTGAAAACTTCAAAAGTTTGCGCAGTTGGTTTCAAAATTTGCTGCTGACTAAAAGTATTTTTCAAACTTAAACAACCAACAGAACCTTTCCCATGTAACGAAGTTGCATAAACTAACTTGGTTTTGTCTACATTCCATTCATAAGTAGTTACATTTTCTATTTGTTCAATAACTGTTTCATTCTTTCTTATAACTAGCGTACAAGCATCTTCCAAAGTAACCAAATACTGTCCATCAGCCGAATAGTCATACCGACTAACATTCGGTAATAACTTTTCAGTACCGCTTTTCAAATCAAACAACAACAATCCTTCTTTTTTCAAAAAAGCAAAGCTTCGTTCCTCAATAAATTGACCATGTAGCAAATTAGGAAACACAAACTTCTTATCAGTTTTAGTATGAACCACAAACGTAGTATCTACTCCATTTTCATACGAAAACCGATAACTAACCCAGTTGCCTTTGTCAGACAATTGCTCACTTCCCATAATATGCCACAAACCATAATCGGCTTCGGTCAAATGCTTCTTAGCTAGCACCTGTCCCATTACAGGACAGGGAACTAACCCAACTAAAATTATGGCGATCACACCATAAAACGTTGGTAAATAAGTGAACTTCATTAATAACCGGGATTTTGAGTTAAGTTTGGATTAGCCAATAATTCCGTTTCCGGTATTGGCCAATTAACATCGGTACTATTCCAACCCAATTTTGCAATAGGTAAATCGGTATTCAAAGCTCCATTTCGTTTCAAATCAAAAAAGCGATGTCCTTGCTCAGTAAACAATTCAAAACGTCGTTCCTCTTGCACAGCAGCAACAATTTCAGCATCTGTGTTGGCTGTCGTATTCGGCAATCCTGCCAAACTCCGAACCATATCCAAATCTTGTTTCGCATTACTCAATTCACCTTGTCGTGCTCTAGCTTCCGCACGAATTAAATATTGCTCCGCCAATCGAAACACTATCGAATACTCCACAGAGGTTCCGGTATTGTTATTTTGTTTGTATTTATTAGCATGATACCAAGTGTTTGAACCATCGGTTACAGTCGCAATCCAATGACTTTTCCTAAGGTCATCATTGGCAAACGAATTATACAATTCTTCACGCAATCCAACAAACGATGGTGGTCCAGTCTGAAACACAAATACAGAACCTTCATCGGTATTATTACCTTCCAACTTTGGCGAAAATTGCCAAATTGTAGCGGTACAATCCTTCAAAAATATCTTATCAATATCGGTTTCCCAAACATACTCTGCATTATTCAAAACAGCAGAGGCAGCATTCGAAGCTTCAGCCCAATTGCCATTATACAAATACACTCTTGCTAATAATGCCGATGCAGTCGAACGATTAGGACGAACACGGTCAAGTGCAAAATAAGCTTCTGGCAATAAAGCAATCGCTTGTTGTAAATCGGCAATAATGTTGTTGTAAACTTCTGCCGCTGGCATTCTAGTCACCAAGCGGTTTACTTCATAATCAGTAGTAGTGATATACGGAACATCGCCATACAAATTCACTAAATAAAAATGAACCAAAGCCCTAACAAAAGTTGCCTCACCAATAAACTGATTTTTATCGGCAGTCGAAAGTCCAATAGAATTCTGGCAACCATAAATCACTGCATTAGCACAATAAATCTGTTGGTAACTTTCATTCCATAGTTGCGATGCTATCGATGTAGTCGCTAGCATCGTATTGTTAAAAATAAACGAAATGTTATCATCGGTATTTCCATAATAAGTCAGTTCATCAGCATACAAACCCAAACTTACACCAGAACCATTAGCGTTTCCTGCTATCAATCCTGTATCGCGTAGTTTAGAATAAATATCAATCATAGCCGCATTGGCTGTAGTTCTATCTTCAAAAACAGTTATGCCAGTCAGTTGCGAATTAGGCGTTTCAACATCCACAAAGCTATCACAACCCATCAAACTTAGTAACACAAATAAACTAAGTACTGTTATTTTAAAATTTTTCATAGTCATATAAATTAAGATTATAAAGTCAGTTTTACACCAGCCGAATACACTTTCAACGGCGACAAATAATTACTAAACTTAAATTCGGGATCGCCGTTAGAATAATTGGTAAAAGTCAACAAGTTCTGACCTTGCAAATACAATTGACATCGAACACCTTTACTCATTTTCAAGGGTAAATCATACGTCAATGATATGTTTTTCAAGCGCACATACGAAGCATCTTCAATATTACCTGTACTAAGTGCATAGCGGAAATACGCATTAATGATATCGCCATTAACACCACTCGTGAGTGGCTGTTGTCCATCAGCATTGCTAACACTCGCCACCTGATTAACCGCCGTTCCGGGAACACCTGGTGTTGGTCCAAAAGTTTCTTGCTTCACAAACTGAAACAGAAAATCCAATTGCAAGTTTTTATATTTAAAATTGTTCTGCAAACCGCCAAAGAAATCCGGACTCAAATCGGCAACATGTGTTCTGTCGCCTATCGAAGTAATCACACCATCACCATTCACATCTTCAAACTCATAAACACCTGTAGTTGGGTTCATGCCTGTATAACTATAAACTTTTATGATGTTTATTGGTTGACCAACTATGTAGCGGCTCGCATTCGTAGAACTTTCTAATCCGGGATAAGAAACCAATTTGTTTCTACTAGCAGAAATATTAAAATTGGTTGTCCATTCAAAATCCTTACGCTGAAAATTCACAGTTCGTAGTGTAAACTCCAAGCCGCTATTTTCAACGGTAGCATCAAGATTGGCATTCAACGAACCAAACCCAGTCGTTCCAGGCAACGGAATACCAACCAACTGATTAGACGAACGATTAAAATAATACGCAGTAGTTAAAAACAACCTATCTTTCAAAAAGCCTGTTTCCAAAGCCACTTCAAATTTCCTATTCGTTTCCCATCCAAACTCGGGATTAAACAAACGTATCGGTTGCAAGCCAATCAATCCTTGATAGGTATTGCCCGATGAAGCATAAGTATCAAGAAACTGATAATCGCCAATCTGATCATTACCAGTCGTTCCATAACTCGTACGTAATTTTCCAAAACTCAACACCGAATTATCCTTCAAGAAATTCTCATTCGAAAAAATCCAAGCCGCACCAACAGCGCCAAAAGTGGCAAACTGCTTGCCTGGTCCAAAGCGGCTCGAACCATCACGGCGACCAGTAACATTAATAATATAACGTTCATTCCAATTATAATTGATTCGGGCAAAAAAGGCTTGATATTTATATACGGTTTCATCACTCAAGTCAATAGTTTTAATCGATGCCGAAGCCAAATTGTGAATCAAACTATTACTCGAAAATCCAAATCCATTCATAAACAATCGGTTGGTTTTTTGTTGTTGAAACGTACTTCCAACCAAAGCTTCTACTTTTCCTTTACCAAGTTTAGTGTTCCAATTTAATTGCGGTTCAACAATCCAAGTGCTTCTATCGGTTTGGCTGACACTCAATCCCGAAAAGGCACTTCCCAATCCAAAAGCCGGATTATACATGGTATGCGGTTGGGTTCTGCTTTCCGTACTCTTCAAATCCGAATAACCAAAGCTCGATTTCACTTGTAGATTCTTCAAAATTTGATACGACAAAACCGTATTCGCAGTCAAATCCTTAATCCTAGAATCAAACTCCGACAGCATAGTAGCCAACGGATTATCCCAAGTGCTGTTCTCCCAATTCAAATTACCATCGGCATTATAAAGTGCAGGTGCATTGGGTGCAAGTGTTCGCGATACCGCAGTCAAATCTGTAGCAGGTTGATTATTCTTTTGGGCAGTATAATTAGCAGAAAACACCAACTTAAATTTGTCATCGTCCGAAGCATGATTCATGTTAAAATGAGCAGCACCTTTATTATACTTAAAATCACCAGGAAAAACAGTCGTTTCCGTTCTATAATTCCCACTCAATAAATACTGTGTTTTGGCACTTCCACCAGAAACCGAAACTTGCAAATTGTTAACTTCAGCAGTACCACCTATAAATTTCTTTTGCCAATCCGTATAGCGGTTAGCATCCCAAGTGCCATTTACATCATAAGCAAAATCGGGATAAACACTAATACCATCATTCGCAAATGCCTGTTGGCGCATCGCTAAATACTGTTGCGTATTCATCAATTTTGGAGTTCTTGTAATACTTCCAACACTCGTAGAACCATTAACGGTAAAAGTAGTTTTACCTGCCTTTCCTTTTTTGGTAGTAATCAATACCACACCATTAGCACCACGCGAACCATAAATCGCCGTAGCATCAGCATCCTTGAGCACTTCAATACTCTCAATATCCGATGGATTAATAGAATTCAACGGACTAGTCAAACTCGGTGCAGTGCCCGATGTAGCAATAGAACCAATCGTTTCCGAAGAATACGGCACACCATCAATAATATAAAGCGGTTGGTTACCATCAGCTCGCAAACTATTCGTGCCTCTAATTTTAATAGCAAAAGCACCACCCGGACTTCCGCTATCCTGCACTATATCCACACCAGCCATTCGTCCTTGCATAGCCGCAAGTACATTGGTTACAGGTTGCTTTTCTATATCCTTATTAGATATTTTAGAAATACTTCCAGTACGTTCTTTATCTTTTACAGTATAATACCCAGCATTCACAACCACTTCTTTTAAAGTTGTGGCATCTTCTTTCATGGTTATATTCAACGCATTCCCATTGAAGTTTGCCATTGTTATTGTCATTGATATTGAAGAATATCCAATAAAACTGAAAACAAGCACATCGCCTTCAGCAGCAGCTATTGTAAACTGTCCATTCTCGTTTGTTATAGTGCTAATTGGCTTACCTTTAATAGAAACGGTAACATCAGTCAATACACCATTGGCATCACGTACATTTCCTGTAATATTTTGTTGCTTGCTCTGAACTTGCTTGCTCTGAACTTGATTCAGGATCAGAGTCTTTTTGTCTTTTGTCATCCCGAGCGCAGTCGAGGGGCTTACTTTAAGACTTTCGACTTTCGACTTTACGACTGCACCAGAAAATTGAAAACAAAGACAGCACATCATAATAATGCATCGGTCCTTGTACAATGAAAATTTATTCATAATTTTGGTTGAGTTAAATGAAACATTAGTTTTGTTTGTCCAGTCCTCTATACTAGTTTTCCCGACGAGATAGAGGGCTTTTTTTGTGAATTTAGTTTAGTCTGTTATTCCATAGGCAATTGATTAATTTGTTTACCACCGTCACTTCGAGTGATTTTCTGTGCATAAAACGCTAGTTTTAGGGACAGAAAATTGACCCGAGGCGATTAGCCGAACTGAGCGTAGCTAATTGAGAACTACAAAGAAACAATTCGCAAAACCAATAAAAACAGAAACAGTGCTAAGAATCAGGAAGAGAAAACCTTAAGGTAAAAAAAAGGTATGGAACTCATCTTACTGCACTGGAGGTACTGGTATACCTGGAAACAATAAGTGAGCCCACACCCTAGAGCGTGAGCATCTTACTTATCATCTCGTTTCTTTAAAATTACCAGTTTTCCAGTGCGAGATTCTAAGCGAATGCTTCAATATTGTATTTGAAGAATCGCAAATTTAATTAATTCGGTGCTAATATAATAAAATATTTTAAAAACAGGATTATAGTCCTTAGTTTTTTAATCTTTTTTGAAGTCATTTTGTAACTATGCACGAATCACTTGATGACATAGAAAGATACTTAATAAAAAGAGTAAAAGAATTGAGAGAAAAGAAAGGTCTTAGCCAAGTTTCTCTGTCTTTAGCTTTAGGAAAAAGTACTACTTTCATATCTGATATTGAAGCTCCATCAAAAAAAGCAAAGTACAATGTCAAACATTTAAATGATATTGCAAAAATATTTGAATGTTCTCCTAAAGACTTCTGGCCAGAAAAGCCATTATAAAGAAATATTTGAAAGATGCCTGGGCATCTTTTTTTGTGCAATAAATTCATATTTGTAGTATTCAATTCCGGAATCACACACTATACTTCTTGCTTTAACAATACAAAATGCTGAGGTTTGCAACCAAATCAAGTAAATCAAATCTTGATTTTTTTAAACAGTATGGTATGGTACGAAATAGTAGGTCTTGTTATAATAGTAATAGTTGGTGCATTCCTAAGAGGTAAAATCTATGAGAATAAAAAGAACTTCTTTAAAAATGATTAGTTGGAAGGATAGAAAAAAGTAAAGAAAATAATTTATATTTGACATTTCACACTTCTTAATTACAGAAAATAAATTAGCTGCTAAAAATATAAAAATTAGTTATATATGGATAATAGAGTTTTTTATGGAGAGTATTCTCTAGAACATTGGATTGATTTAATTTTAAAACAAAACATTATTCTTCCAGATTATCAACGATATTTTGTTTGGAACGAAAGAAAAGTAGAAACCTTAATCAATACTTTCAAGAAAAAGCAATTTGTTCCTCCAGTAACAATTGGAGCTTTTAAAATTGGAAATGCTAACCAAAATTTACTTCTTGACGGACAGCAAAGGTTAACTAGCATATTACTGGCGTACTTAGGGCTATATCCCGATAAAACAATCTATAAATTGACTCAAGAAAGATTCGCCAGTGAAATAGATGAGGAAGATGAAGAGGACGATTCGCTTGACAATATCTTCGAATGGAAATTTAACTTATTGACTGAGAAAGGAAAAAATAGAGAACAAATACTCAGTAGAATAACCGAGGGCAATTATAAAAATATAAATTTAAACATTGACGAGGAGTTTCTAAAAACGACATTTCTCGGTTTTTCATATTTAGTTCCCGATATTGCAAACAGCGATCAAATCCAACAGAAATATTATTCATCAGTTTTTCGTAATATAAATGTTCAGGGACAAGTTCTCCTGCCGCAAGAAAGCCGAGCATCATTATACTTTCTAGATAAAAATTTAGGCGATTTTTTTGACCCAAAATTTGTCCGGTTTATTATTAGTAGAAGCGGTAGTGCTGAATCCAAGGCAGACTTTGTTCGATATCTTTCTTTATTATCACAGTATATAAAAGATGGCAACACGAATAAAGTGGCAAGAGGTTACAAACCTAAAATGGAAACTTATTATGAAGAATACATATATTCTGTAGTAGGCGAGAATGATTCATCATTATTTGTTGATTTTTCAACTATTTTTAATGACCGAAATTATAGTGAACGTTTTGAACATCTAAAGGAGAGTATTACTTCCTTGGAAACACCTACACAATACACATCTATTATCGATTTAGATTTGTATTTGTTTGGATTAATATATACTATCGTTTTTCAAAACAAGGTATTAGATATTACCAAAAAAGATCTTCTAAAAGAAAAACTTGACGAAAAAATAAGATTATTCAAAGCAGATCCATCACACACTAGAGCTCCAAACGCACTAAAGTATTTGAAGTCCCGCATTGATTCTTCAATTGATATTTATAAAACTTTTCTAAATGCATAATCACAGTCAATTCATTTTATCGCCAATTTCCGATATATTAAAAGATGTTGTTTCTGCTAGTGCTGGAATCGGCAGTGGTATTGAAACATTCCCAATGTGCGACTATGTTATGCAATCTGTTTTTCTAAAAATGACTGGTTCGCAAGAACAAAAAATGAAATGTATCTGCTGGGAAATGGCTACTAATGATTTCGAATATAGATATCATTTTACCAAAATGCCATTGGGCGAATGTTCGACTTTCAAAGACAAACAAACAATTTATAAAGATTTAATTAAGCAAATAAAAAAATACAATTCAAGCTTTAATGTCTTAACTGAAATCAATAAAGCGGAAATCTTATCCACTACAACTTCAGAACTGACAAATAGGTTTTTAAATACAAATTTGTCAATTTGGGCACAAAAGAGTTTTAACGAATACAGCACGATTTGGAACAGTATTTTAATTTCATCTTTCGCAAATGACGATAACACATTATTTGCAGCAGGAACTACTGACAATTCTTTGAAAAGAATATACGAAGAACATTTATACAAACGCAGGAATAAAATAGCACACAATACCCAATCATATCAGCAAAATTTGCCAACCTTAAAAACACTGCTTGGAGAAAATATTAAGTATGAGAATTATTTTGTTTATTTCGGAGTATTAATACTAATCGACAAAATCTTTGTGGAACTATATAAAAAATACTTAATAGTACTAGAAGATAATTAACTATAAAAAAAAGTTTATTTGGTGTTTATTCATTTAAGTAAACTATTTATGCTTTAAAAAATTATAATAACTATAAGCACCACCAAAGCGAAGTTTTTTTAATTCATCGGGAAAGGTAGCGTTATCGTTAGGTTTTTCAACTTTTCGCAGCTCTCTTCGAATTCTATTAATTTGAAGGTTTCTCCTTTTATCCAAATGTCTTATCTGTTTCTTACTTATTCTATTCTTTTCAAGTTTTTTAAATCCATTTGTCCAACAAAATCCCTGCTCTAATGGCTTTCTGTGATTATGGATGGTTACTCTTCCTACTGACATCGAAATTAATCGCTGTTGCATTCTAAAAACAATTTGGTCTTTGGATAATCTAGCATACTCATCTTCCACTTCCATGTGTCTGTGAAGTTTTCCTAGTGCCTTTATGACCTTTTGGGTTTCAAATATTTGTTTTTTAGTTTCCTTTTTCAAGGTAGACTTCCTTACTCTTATCCGCTTATGATAGTCAACTTGATACCCAACAAACGATACCCAAGGAACATTATTTTCATTAGAGTTTTTGTCTCCCCAAAAAAAAGGTTCTTTTGACTTTGATTCCCAAAAATCATGACTTGTCAAACGATTTTTATAATTTACAAATTTCTCCGGAGCATGAAATAAGAGATAATTATCATCAATACCCTTCATATATATTTTTAATGCTTCCAAACATTTTTTTTCATCAGGATGCATTAAAACCATATCGTCACAATATCGAATATAAAAAATTGAACTATCATATTGCTTAACGCTAACATCTACATCATGTAAAATTAGATTTGCTATAAAACAAGAGATAGCATTACCCTGTGGTACTCCAATTTTGTGTGTTTCTGTATAATTAGAGCCAAACTTTGCATTTAATTGGCTCTCAACCCACTTAAACTTTCCAAATGGTAAGTTTTTAGATTCAAACCAAGCTGCATCTAAACTTAAAATGCTTTGTTGAAAATTGAATGATTCGAGAAATAAATTAAAAATTTTTCTCGCTCGTATGTCAAATATAAACCCAGATTTTTTTTCAACCACCGTTGTATGCTTATCCAAAACCTTAAGTATATGATTGTGCTGTACTGTATCAAAAAATTTCTGAATATCACACTCTGACACCCACAAATCAGGATGTTGATTCTTGTAAACTAAAATTTCTTGTATACAATCATGATGGTCAGGAACCCTATCATCAGTATTTTTTGGTCTAAAGGCAAAAGAACAATTTAGTTTGGCAAAAAGGGGCTCAAAATAATTTACTAAATACCTTGAAGTTAAAGAACATATTATTTTGTCTTTGTATTCATATAAAGCAATAGGTCTGTATATTATATTATGGTGTTATGCTTTACCCCTTCTATAATCTCATGCTTTATTTCCTTTTTAATCCCCAGAATATCTGGTTTACTAAATATAAATGAAGATATTTCGATATTGTCAATATCATCTTTTATTTCATTCACAAAATCGATAAGTTGTTTATACCACTCAGCAGGAATACCTCCTCTTGTATCAACTTCCCTTTTTGCTGTTTCATATGATTTATAAAGACGCTTTCTATTAATACTTAAAGTATCTACATAGGTTTTCCTTTCAATTTCATTTAATTTTTTCCAATCTCTTCTTGAAGGAAATAACTTTTGTAGAAACTTGAAATTCTCTTGCTCATCGGTTATCAAAACTTTATTAGTAGATTTATGCAAACTAACATTTCTAATCATGTGTTTCGCATGTCGCTTATTAGCCTCATTTGCCCTATATTTACAGAGCAACTTAATAATATTTTCCTCTGTGAAATAAGAATTTAAATCTGTCATTAATTTGCAAATAAAAAGCGTAGCCGGAAATTAAATAATAGATGAATAAAGACTGTCTACCGATGAACTCAATACACAATCGAGCCAGAAAATAAAATAATCAGGACCCTTATGACCCGCGGATTTTTCGGTTGATTTCTCTTCCTAGGCCAAATAGCCCTCCTGTTTAAAATGATGTTATACATAACACCCTTAGCTACGCATTAAACAAATATAACTATTTTTGCATACTGTATGAAAAAACTTTCGGAAATCAGAATTACTCAGTTTCAAAATATGACTGCCAAACAAGGCGTTAGTATATTATTGTTTGATGAATTGAAAAATATTAAAACTGGTAAGTATAAAGATTTGATATTAAAATGCAGAGCGGCTCTAGCTGCTAATAATAAGGAATTGTATGTTGTGCTCAAAAGTAAATTACCAGCTGTAACTTTTTGTGCAGAATTCGCGAATGTTAGAAAAGCTTCAGAGTTAACAATATATAACAATCTTATGATTTTAGATATTGACAATTTATCTAGTAACGAACTAATAGATATCAAAACAATACTTTCTAATGATAAATATATTTTATCATTTTGGGATTCTCCTTCTGGCAACGGGCTAAAAGGGTTGATAAAAATTAATAGTAATTACGAAAAACATAAAGCTATTTTTAACTCCTTGAAAAATTACTTTATTGATAACTATGAAATCGAACTTGATGTTAGCGGTAAAGATATCTCAAGACTTTGCTTTTCCTCATGGGATGAAAACATATTCTTTAATTCTAATGCTGAAGTATATGTTGATTTTTTAGAAGAAAATAAAAAAAAGAGTTCAAAAAAATCAGAAGGTCTAATCAAAAGTATTTCCCTCTTAAAAAGTGCTTATGCCACTGAAGGTCTCAATAAAGTCGAAGATAGAAATACGATTAGACAAATTATAAAATATCTAACTAAAAGAAATTTATCAATAACAGAAACACATGATGATTGGCTTAAAGTTTCTTTTGCTATCGCATCAGCTTTTAGTTATGATGTAGGTGAGAAATATTTCTTATCACTTTGTCGCTTAGATCAAGTGAAACATAATGAAGAAAAATCAATTAACCTTTTAAAGTCTAGTTACAATAATCGAAAATTAGATATTGATAATGCAATTACTTTTGCAACAATAATATTTTTTGCAAAAAATAAAGGGTTTAAAATTTAATCTAAATTTTGACTTAACAGAAGTTATTTAGAAATTGCGTCAGATTATTTATCATTTTAAAACAGTTAAAATATGATAGGGCTAATTAATGGTTGTATTGGCAATAAACAACAATTGAGAAGACTTATGATTTGCAATCAGCACTTCTTTTGAAGTAAAAGAAAAAAACCTACCTTTCGAAACTTTTAATAATCAAAAAATGAAACGATATATTTTTCTCACAATAATAGTATTCACAGCTTTCCAATCTACAACTTCCTTTGCCTGGGGTAAAAAAGGACATTCATTAGTTGCAGAAGTAGCATTTAATTATTTAGATCCAGCTACAAGAAAAGTATTGTTAGAATATCTTGATGGAATGACCATTCAGGATGCCGCAAATTGGATGGATGATATTAAAAGCGACAAGGCTTACGATTATCTTAGAAAATTACATTACATAAATGCAGAGAGAGGTCAGAAAATAACCGCAAACAACGAAGAGAATATTATTGGTGCGTTAACTAAAACAATAGAAGAACTAAAAAATCACAAAACACTTTCTAAAGAAGAAGTAAAAACAAAACTATGCATTCTGTTTCATTTAGTAGGCGATTTACACCAACCATTACACGTAGGTTATGGAGAGGATAAAGGTGGAAACAACTACCAGATAAACTTTTATGGGCGGGGAACTAACCTCCACTCATTCTACGATTCTGGAATTATAGAGTATAAAACTTTGTCATTACCACAATGCCTAAAAGCAAAAACCTATTCAAAAGAAGAAGTAGCGCAGATTGAGAAAATCGATGTGATAGAATGGGCAAACCAATCGAGAAGTTATTTACCAATAATTTACAAAACTTACGGAGCCAAAATAAATGACTCATATGTTGATGCAAACTTTATAATTATTCAGGAACAGATCCAGAAAGCCGGCATAAGATTATCAAGCGTATTAAAAGATATTTTTAAATAATTTTGAAGTTTTGTTTTGGACGTGACTTCATACTTTGTAATTTAAAAATTCAATTTTAAACTGCCTTTTGAAATTGTTTGTTAACTCCAGTAGAGCTAATTCTAAAATTAACCATTTCCATGCTAGCATTATAATGACGTGCAATTTCAGCATTTGTCATTTTAGTCTTTTTAGCCCATAAAAGACATGGGCGTGATAATTGCATTGTCGCACCTAAATAAATTGCTTCATCCTCTTGATTTCTATCAAAATCACGCATCCCAAGGGGTAAAACAATTCCTTCTGGACGTGCTTTAATCTCGTGTTCACAAATAATATGCGCAATCTCATGCATAATATTGCTTTGCTGTCGAGCAGCTGTATGAAAATTGTTATGGATGATAATTCGATTGCCTGCCTTAGTGAGCATTGTTAAAGCACTCCAACCATACTCCTCACAAACTTTACCTTCTAATTTTTGCAATTCAAATTCGTCTGTTATAAACTCAGTAGCATTATAAACAGGAATACTCAAATATTTAGCAACCTTAAAGGCGCAAAGTGGTGCACAAGCATGCACTCCAAGTTTCTGACGATAATCGAGCGCTATGCGTTCGGCTTTGGATTTAAATCCGCGAATTAGGGTAGTTTTCGTTGCCAATAGATATACGCTTATTTAGTTTCATAAGCCATGTCAATCATCTTGATAAGCATATTGACGGTATCTTTACTTAATTCTTTTTCTGCTCTGAGATGAGCTACTACATGATCTTTGTTAGAAATAATTTTATTTTGGATTTCGCCAATAATAAAGGTGTCGGTTGTAACCTTGAGCCAACTACAGATACTTATAAAGGTGTCTACGTCTGGAATTTTCCCTTGCTCAATCCTTGATAATGTAGCTGCACTTACATTTCCAATTTCTTCAGCAATAGTTCGTAAACCTTTACCTTCTCTTTTACTTTTTAACATTCCTGCTAAAAGGTCTGTGTTAAGTGTTGATTGCATGTTGATAAGTTTTATGTATTAAACACTGTTTCATTAGTGCAACAATCAAAATTAATATTTATCTTTGTTGCAACAAAACAATTGTTTATCTTATATATGCAACAAAAGTATAACTAAATTATTAATAAAAATCATCATGAGCAAGAAAAATCAACATGTTGTTCCTAAAGGGGACAATTGGGAAGTAAAAGGAGCTGGTAATAGTAAAGCTACTAAAGTAGTTTCAACTCAGACTGAAGCAATAAAAATTGCAAGGAACATTGCAATCAATCAGAAATCCGAAATGTTTATTCATAGACCGAATGGGCAAATAAGAGAAAGGAATACATATGGAAAAGATAATTTTCCACCTAAAGGATAGACAAAATGAATGTAAAAGGAAAAATAAGTTTCATTATTGGTTTGACAGGACTGATATTTTGTAGTGTCTTCCTAACAGGTGAGGCACAAAGTACCGTTTTTAAGATTGCTTTAGGGCTTTTAATAGCAAGTATTATTGATTTTATAGTATTTCTTTATGATAATAAAAAACATTGGAAATTGCTTGTAACAAAAATATGGAAATCAAATGCTCCTGTAAGGGTAACTGTGGCATATCTTTTCAGAATAGAACATAACGGAAAATACATGCTGATAAAAAGGCATAAAGAAGATTTTATTGGATTTCAGCCTGTAGGTGGTGCTTACAAATATTTTAAAGAAGAGAACAGAGAAAATTTCGATAAACTTGGCATAATTCCATGCAATGAGGTTCCAAGAGATAGTGCTACAGAAAATGACTTGAGAATTAAAATAAATAAACGAAAGAATCTGATTGATTTTTTTAAATGGTTTAATAGTAGGAAAAATAGAGAAATTGACCCTTGGCGAGAATTTTTTGAGGAATTAATAGAACCTGGTTATTTACCTGCGGAACATTTTAAACATATAAAGTATGCTTTCCTATTTGACCATCAGGAAGGTATTCTTAGAAACGAGGATTATCCAATTGATCAATTCAGACATGCAGACATTTTTGAATTACGAATAGAAACTGATGCTCAAAGACAAGCGATAAAAGCTTTGGCTAATAATGATAATATAGCATTTGTTACTGCTGAAGAAATTAAAAAAGGAGCAACTGCTTCTGGAGTTAGAATATTACCACATACATTTAAAATATTACCAAGATGATACAATTTCAAGACAAAAATATCCAATTAGACGACCTACTTGATAGGATGGCTGAATCATTGCAATTGGATAAAACACGTTATGACTTAATGATTCAGCATTATGAAGCTATAAAAAAATGGATTGAAGCAGATGAACTGTTTTTCAAACCTTTTAAGTATGAATTATATCCACATGGCTCGGTTAGAATTCGAACTACTGTAAAACCAATCGGTAAAGATGAATTCGATTTAGATATTGCACTGCATCTTAAGGCTCAATGGAATAATCATACTCCAGAAAAAATCTATGCCGAACTAAAAAGAAGGTTGTCAGAACATTCTGTTTACAAGGAAAAAATGGAATTGAAAAACCGTTGTATTAGGTTAAATTATGCAGGAGATTTCCATATGGATATTTTACCAGGAATACAGGAAAACGAATGGGATGAAGATAAACTTCGTGTACCAGACCGTCAATTAGGATATTGGGTTAGTTCCAATCCAAGAGGTTATGCAAAATGGTTTCTCAACAAAGCAAACACTATAAAAGTAAGTTTGTTAGAAAAAGCACTTCGTGCCGAAAATTTACCTTCAAATGACTATGAAAACAAGAAGCCGCTACAAAGAGCAGTACAATTGATAAAGACGTATAGAGATATTTATTTTCAGAAAGATGACACCTATAAAACTTCAAGCATTGTTCTAACAACAATTGCTGGACAATACTATAATGGTGAAGATAGTATATTTTTAGCAGTAGAAAATATTGTCAATCAGATAAGAAGAAATACTTTCAATATTCCAGCTAGGATTAAAGTACTCAATCCAGTAAATGCCGAAGAAGATTTTACAGACAAATGGGAAAGTGAGCCAAAGTACTATGAAGCATTCAAAGCCTTTTGCGAACATCTTTATGTGCAATGGCAGGAACTTAAAAAAGAAAATGGAATTATAACTGAAGGTAGGATATTAAAAGACTTATTCGGTGATGATTTGTATATGAAGGCACAAATTTCGCAGACAGATGTGATTGATAAGGCAAGAAATAATAATCAATTAGGAATAGATAAAAAAACGGAAACATTAGGTGCATTGGGTGTGGCTTCAATAGCTCCCATAAAATCAAATACTTTTTTTGGAGATAATGAAGATTAAAAATTTGAACAGGGATAAAACGATAGTAGAGCAAGTAAATACTATCAAAGCAAAGTACTCTTCATGGAAAGTCAATTTTGACGCTTTGCAGCTTAAAGCTACTGGTATAATACAGCCAACAACTAGAAGTGAAAAGTATACTATTGAAATTAAGTTTCATCTTTTAAAACCTATTCAAGTTAGAGTAATTAATCCTATCTTAGTGGTAAATGAATCTGGTGAGAAAATACCTCACATGTATTCACAGGAAACATTGTGTCTTTATATGCCAAAGTATTCTGAATTTACTAGGAAAAATTATATTAGTACAACAATTATTCCGTGGACGTATTTATGGCTGTATTATTATGAACTATGGCATACAACTGGAAAATGGCTGGGCGGAGGCGAACATATAGAATAAAAGAGTAATTATGAGAAAACAAGATAAACACATTGTTACAGGAGTCATTGTGGCATTTGTATTAGCATCCATTTTGGATTATTATCAACAGAAAGAACGGTTAAAAAAACAGGGACAAAAGTTAACGTTGGATAATTATAACGGATTCCAAACAGTAAAAAAAGCAGCGATTTTAGGAATTGCAGGAGGTTTCATAGGAAATGAAATCTATAAATTCAATTTTCAGGAAGATGCTAAAAAACCATTTTCAAGTGATACTTTCCTTAAAAATATACTTGCAACGCAAAATGTAAATTCAAATCCAACGAAATTGCTGGAATTAAAATCAATTACTAAGGAAGTTAAAGCCACTTTATATGATGCGTTTGAGGACCAACTAGTCAATTATCCAGAGAGTGTAGGTTCTCTGACTAAAAAGACAGCGATTGCAGGCACTTTCGATTCTGATATTGTTTTACCGATAAAAAAAGAAAATCAGTTCGGAAATCTATCAAATTTATCAAATGAGATTCATAACAAAATCGAAGATTTATTTGGAGAAAAAGCGAAAGTAATAAAGCGAAGAAGAGTAACAAGTTTAATTTTTGAGGGAACTGATTGTAATCATAAACTAGATATCGCTTACGGTAAAGAAATTGATAATTATAAAATAGATCAAAAGTTAAACTTATATATTCGTCCAAACTATTTTTGGCAAAGTGGCAAGAGTTTTAAAACTAATGTTGCTATTCAAAAAAAACTACTAATTAATAAACCTAGAGTTAGGGATGTTATTAAAACATTAAAAGCATATAGGGATAGAAATAATTTAGACCTAAATAATATAGTAATTGAGCAGTTATGTCTTGAAGCATTATCTGTAAACAATTTTGGAAATGAATCTTCAATTAGTGAAAATTTGAAAAGGTGTATGGAGCATATTGCATTTAAATTTTCTAAAAATAGGATTTTAGACTATGCTAATTCCAATCATAATTTACTAAACAACATTGATTATTCTAGCAAGCAAAACATTTTGAGCGTTGTAGTCAATGATATTTCTAAAATCAAATCAAATCCACATTATACTAAAGAAATATTTCATCAATAATGAAACAAAAATTACTCTTTACTACTTTTATCTTTTTTCTACCAATACTTCAAAAATTAATTATCATCAATCCACTTGCAGGGATTCAATTTGATATTAAATTTTTCATAGCTAGTTTATTGGTTTTATTAGCTTTACTGATAATTACAGTAGTATATTTTTGTGTTGCTGTAATAAGTTGGATAAATTCCGGCTTCAAACTCCAAAAGCTGTTTCATTGTTTAATAAGCTTATTGGCTATTTTTTGCATTTATTATTCTATAAAATCAGTTGTCAAAAGCAAAACAATAAGACTTAAAAACACACTCCAAAATATTCCTAATCTACTTATCAGACGGAATACTGAGTTAGTTTAATTAACAAATAAATTGATAGCACGGTTGAAACAACCGTGCTATCGCGCATGCATTTTATTACTTTAAAAAAGTGTGGTAAAGTTAGTCTTTTTTTTCGAGAAAGTCAAGTCTATAAAATGAACTAAAGCAGTGTTTAACAAAGCTAAGTAAAATATTTTGTCAAGTATATTGCTTCGTTTACTTGACAAATAAAAAAAATAACATATCTTTGTAAAACAATTACGAAACATGACAATTTCAAGTAAAATAGAAAACAAAGTAAAAAAGCTGCCAATAGGCACTACATTCACCTATCAAACACTTGCTGTAAAATCAGAGGAATACGCTGCTACAGCTAAAACATTAGAGCGTTTAATAAAGAAAGGAATGTTAAAGCGCGCATCTACCGGAGTGTTTTACAAACCAAAACAAACTGTTTTTGGTGAATTAAAACCAAGAGAAGAAGAACTTTTAAAAAACTATCTATTCGAAAATGATAAAAGAATTGCATACATAACCGGACTAAGTTTATACAATCGACTGGGCTTAACAACACAAGTACCTAAAGTCATTAAAATTGCAAGCCGAGACAAACGAATTTTTGTTTCCATCGGAAATATAAAAGGAAAACCTGTAAAAAGTTACATCGATGTTTCTGATAAAAACTACTACATATTAGAAATTTTAGACGCACTAAAGGATTTTAAGCAAATTCCAGATATGAATAAAAGATCAGCAGTGCTACTTTTAGCAAACGAAATGAAAAAATGGAGTGAAAAAGATAAAAATCTGCTGGTAAAATACGCCTTAAAATACCCACCAAGAGTTCGTGCAATTTTAGGAGCAATAATTGAATATTTTGAAATAGCCAACGAAATAAAGCCTTTAAAAGAAAGTCTAAACCCACTTTCGCAATATGAATATAAAATTACCGAAGATATTTTACCGAATGCCAAAAACTGGAACATAGTATGACACTACACGAAAATAAAGAGCTATATAACGATGCAATTCTTGCAACAGCACAGCAAAAAGGAATTAAGGAAATTTATGTCGAAAAAGATTACTGGGTTACACTGGCATTACACCGAATTTTTACTTCGGATATTGGAAAGGAAGCTGTCTTTAAAGGCGGAACAGCATTATCAAAATGCTACAACATAATCGAACGATTTTCAGAAGATATTGATATGGTCATTCTCAGAAATGAGGCAGAAACTGGAAATCAGTTAAAAACCAAAATCAAGAAAATTTCAAATGTAGTTGCCGAAATTTTACCAGAAATTGAGGTGGAAGGAATTACAAATAAAATGGGAATGATTCGAAAAACAGCACACAGCTACACCAAAACCTTTGAAGGTCAATTTGGTCAAGTTCGTGATATTATCATTGTAGAATCTACTTGGTTAGGAAGCTTCGAACCATATACTAATGCAACAGTCACTTCCTTTGTCTCAGAAATGATGAAAGAAAACAACCAAGAAGAATTGATAAACCAATACAATTTAAATCCATTCGAAGTCCTTGTATTAAGTCTGGAGCGCACACTTTGTGAAAAAATAATGAGCTTAATGCGTTTTTCATTTACCGAAGATCCAATTACCGACTTAAACAACAAAATCAGACACATTTACGACATACATAAATTGTTGGAGAAAGAAGAAATTAAGACTTTTTTCCTATCAAATGAGTTTGACAGTTTATTGCTAATTGTTGCAAATGACGATGTAATAAGTTTTAAGAATAATAACGGTTGGCTCGACAATCATCCGGCAATAGCTATGATTTATGCCAACATTGAAAACACTTGGAATCAATTACGCAATACCTACAATACAACATTCAAAGAATTAGTATATGGAGAACTACCAACCGAAAAACAAATCTTGGCAACTCTTAATACGGTAAAGGAAAGACTAGAGAAAGTCGACTGGAAAGTCGATAGAGAAACTTTCTCTTAAAAGATATTAACCAACTCTACTATAAATAAAATCTGTGAAAATCCGTTTAATCTGTGTTCCAAAACTCTGAGCAAAGCGAAGAAAATGTGTTATTCAATTCGGGAATCAAACCTGTTCAATTCGGGAATACAACACCAAACCACTTGCAACAATAACACTACTCCAATAGATTTGCTTTCTATCAAACTAAAACAGTAGCGTATGAAATTGTTTTCCGAACAACTAATGTCTGAACTAGACAAACAACTACAAGGCATTCATTCCGAAACAGACAATACAGTTCAATACGCAGAATTAGCAATCAAAACGCTTATTCCAATTTTTGAAAACCTGAAAACAAAATTCCTAAAGCATACGTTTACAAACAAATCAGAGGAAATTAGTTTCTTTCGCGATACCAAACCGCAATTTGCGGCCAAACTAATTTACTACAACGAAATCTACAATATAGAAACCAATAAGCCATTCGGTTCCAAAAAAGCAATCCGAAAATACTTCAATCTCGAACTAGTCAAACTGCAAACGTTTTATAATGAGAATAAAGACTTCTACAAATATTACAGAACGGATAATAAAAGTTTAGATCACAAATATTTTCTACGAGGAAAGCACGATTTAAGGCATACATTGGACAGCTTCTACTTTCAAGCAGATAATAGATTTTCAACATCACACGATTATAAAGTAGCTAAAATTCTAGCAAACGAAAAGATAAAAAGCTACATAGATAATGAGATTTTAAAACTAGAACAAAAAGAAGAAACCATTACTAATGTCATAAACCCCAAAACTCAAAAATGGACTGGATCAAAAGTGGGACTAATCGAATTAATTTATGCACTGCACACCGAAGGTGTTTTTAATCACGGCACATCCGAACTAAAAGAAGTAACCACTTTTTTTGAAACTACTTTCAATATCAATTTAGGACAATTCAACCGTGCCTTTCTAGAAATCCGTACTAGAAAATCAGAAAGAACAAAATTCCTAAACACCTTAAAAGAAAAACTAATACTGCGCATGGAAGATGCTGACGAAAATTAATATGGGCTGTCAAAAATTGACAACCCATATTCTGAAATTGCGAGCTCGCGAAAAACCTTTTTCTATTTTCTTCTTAATCATTCTGAGCAATCCCAGTCACAAGAGCCATAGTTGCCGCTTCAGCCGAACCATATTCAGCACCTTCAGTGGAAGCAATAATATTTCCAATAAGTACAGTCCAATCTGGATCAGTATTCTTTTTTGGTTTTTTATTAGCTCTGTAAGCTGAATGTCTAGCTACCGATGTTGTGGTGAAAATAATACGCTTATCAGTCTGATTTAATGAAGAGTTAAGCAATACGCCATTCTCGTACGCTACAATTTTATCATAAATAACATCACAATCAGTCTCATTATCAAGAAAGATAATAAACGAATTAATAAAGTTTGATAAACTCGATTTGGCTGATGTTGACATACTCGACGCGGAGATAACATCATTGACACAAGTTGTTGGATGTTCAAGTAAATTCAATACTATAGCACTTGAAACGTTATGATAGGATGAACCTTTAATCGAATTAAAACTTGAACTAGCATCAGCTATAGTTTGTACTTTGGTTATAATTTGAGGAACCGTGCCACCCAAATTTCCATTGGTGTAATACGTATCAAACAATTCATTGTAAAGCCATCCGACTTCGTCATAAGGATTGGCATCATTTCCTGGTAAAGTTGTAATAAGTTTAGCGGAATGAGAATTGGCATTTTCAGAATTCGTAGTTTCATTATCAGAGCTACAAGATACAAATCCTGTACTCAACATAATAAAAAAGGCAATAATTGGCGTGCATGAGTGTATATTTTTCATGTGATTTAATGTGTTAGAATGTTACTGATTACTTTTTTTTCATCAGTTCATTTAGCCCGGGATAATTGAACTAGGATTTGGTTGTGCTCATAACAAAACCGATTGAATTCAAGACAAAACTAACTGCCTTATTCCCATCTCACAAGCCAACTGGTGCGCCATTCCCGAATGTAGAATGTGTCATTCGGGAATGAAACACTTAAAAACAAATAGAAAAACACAACCCTTCAATACATTACACTTAATAAAATACATTCTCAATTTGTCACTACATCTAATGCCTTTTTTAAATATTTTATTTACATTTATTCGCAAAAAAACACCAGATTAAACATATTTCTTTTACATTTTTAATTGATTAAGCCCCAAATCCTTAAAATGATTACAAAAAAACGCTTACTATTTCTAGTACTACTAATTTCGCATTATAGTAATGCACAAGACAACTATGGTAAAAATTCAGATAGTCTATCTTCCAAAAGTTATGATTATTTAAGTCAAGCGGCAGTCCGATATGGGAATGATACTGTCAAATCAAATAGGTATGCAAAAGCATGGTTAGAAAAAGCTAAGAAGCAGAATGACTATGAGCAAGTGACTTTAGCATACAAAACCATAATGTATCTAGTAGATAAGAAGTATCATTTGAATTATGCAGATAGCATAATTAGTGTTTCCATGAACACAAAAGATAACTTAATAATTGGCAATGCCTATCTCACTAAGGCAACAGTGTACTATGGTAAAAAAGAGCACAACAAAGCATTAGATAATTTTATTATTGCAGATACTTATATCTCTAAAACTAATGACGAGTATTCAATCTATAAACTAAAATACGGCATTGCACAAACCAAATCCTACCTTGGTTTCTATGATGAAGCCATCAGTTTATTTAGAGAATGTATTGATTATTTTAAGGAAGAAAACGACAGAGCATACCTCAACTCATTACATTCATTGGGTTTGTGTTACAATCGAATTGGAAATTATGCATGGTGTACCGTTACAAATCAAACTGGAATTGACGAAGGAAAAAGATTGAACAACCTCGAAATGCAACCGTATTTCATCCATTCTGAAGGTGTAAATCTTTGTGGTTTGAAAAAATATAATGAAGCTATTTCTAAATTAACTTTAGTTCTGCCAACAATACAAAGCAAGAAAGATTTTGCAAACGCATCAGTGGCATATTTCTATATCGGAAAATCATTTTGGGCTTTAAATCAAAAGGATAAAGCGATAATCTATTTTAAAAAAGTAGAGGAAATATTCAAAAAAGAAAAATACATCCGTCCAGACCTACGCGAAGGCTATGAAAAACTAATCGCTTATTACAAACAAAAAGGAAATACAAAATCGCAACTTTATTATATTGATCAACTTTTAAAAGTGGACAGTATTCTAGGTCAAAATTATAAATACCTATTAAAAAAAGTAGTCAAAGAATACGACACTAAAGAATTATTAAAGTCAAAACAAGAGATTGAAAATGCCATGACGTTCAGAACCATAATGGCTTTTGGTATCATCTGCATACTGATTTCAATTATTGCTTTTTTAATATACAAGCACTTCAAAAACAAACGACTTTTTAATGAAATAATGAAACGCGATACAAAATCACCAAGTGTTCCAAAAATTTCAAGCAAAGCGGTTACACAAGATATCAGTCAAGATATTGAAGATGCAATAATTAAAAAGTTAGAAAAATTAGAAAGCGAAAATAAGTTTTTAGAAAAAGACATGAACCTAGCAAGAATGGCTACTCTATTAAGTACAAATACAAAATACGTTACCAGAGTTATTGCCAAACACAGAGGAAAAGGTACTATTGAATACATTACAGATTTAAAAATAAATTACATTATAGAAAAACTCAAAACAGAAAGTAGATACCGAAATTATACTAACAAAGCCTTGAGCGACGAGGCTGGTTTTGGTTCCACTCAAAATTTCACTCGTGCCTTCAAAGAACGAAACGGAATTTCACCAACTTATTTCATTTATAAATTAAAGAAGTCAATAAATACAGGCAATTAGAAATTAATTGCCTCTTTTTCTTTCACAACTTGTGATTGACTTGTGAAATAAATAATCTCAAATCATACAATTTTGTGCCATAACAATGTAAAACATATATTATGGCAATTGAAATCCTTACTAAACAAGACTTAAATGATTTCCGTACGTTACTACTAGACGACATTCGAGAAATCTTCCAAAGCAAAACAGAGCAAACCAAACAATGGTTAAAATCATCCGAAGTTAGAAAGCTACTCAACATTTCTCCAGGAACACTGCAAACATTACGCATCAACAAAACCTTATCCTATACCAAGATTGGAGGTATTATCTATTATCCATACAAGGATATTGAAAAACTATTAGACCAAAACAAAGTCAGCTCCGAACGCACATTATTCAACTCTAAGTAATTCATACTATGAATTATATAAAACACCTAACTGGATTTTTCGACAGAGTAGCAAAAGATAAATTGCTCAATCCAACACATGTAAGTTTATACATGTCGCTATTTCAATTCTGGAATTGCAATCGGTTCAGAAATCCAATCAGTATTTCTCGTGATGAAATAATGCGAATAAGCAAAATCAGCTCAAAAGCAACCTATCATAAATGTCTCAAAGCATTGCATGCGCAAGGGTATATAAAATACGAACCATCCTACAATCCATTCAAAGGCAGTCATGTTTTTTTATTCAATTTCTCCGATGATTTAAAGCCTTTACCAAAAAGTGCCAGTTCAAATTTTAAACCAGTTATTGAACAAGTAGTGAACAAGTCCTGTACTAGTGATGAAACAAGTAGTGAACAGGTTAATGAACAAGTCGTAGTACCTTATATAAACAATACAAACATTACAAACGATTTAAACAATTCAAACGGCTTAAACTTGGGCGAGCAATCAAAAAAAATTGAAGAAAATGTCATTGCGAAGAACGAAGCAATCTTATCAACCGAAGCCGGAGAAGAGAAAGAAAAAAAGTTGCGCGAAAAAAAGAAAGATAAAAAACCAACAATCGAAAATGTTAAATCCTATTTCCTCGAACAAAACTTCCCAGAACTCGAAGCCCAAAAATTCTTCAATTACTTCTCCAGTATCGGCTGGTTAGTTGGTGGCAAAACACCAATGGTCGATTGGCAAGCAGCAGCACAAAACTGGATATTAAACGCACCAAAATTCATCCCAAATGCAGAACCAAACCGACCAAAACAACTCAACACCACAACCGAAAAAGACTACACTGAACCATTATAGTAACTCATTTGTCACACTGAGCTTGTCGAAGTGCTTTGTGGTTTTTAAAAATCTGTGTAAATCCATTTAATCCGCGTCATCTGTGTCCCAAAAACATTCGCTTTAGCGAATAAATCGATGTCAATGTAATGTTAAAATAATTATGGAAAACGAAATAAAAACCCACTACAACTACCAAGAAATAATCACTTGGATAGAAAAAAAAGGCATTGAACTACACGGCAATCATTTCAAAATTCTTGAAACCGATTACCCAATCATATTCAAACTAATCGCCTATTTTCTCAAAGACGAGGTAACCTGTTTTCAATACAATATCAACTTAAACAAAGGAATTCTACTTTCAGGTCCAATCGGCTGTGGCAAAACTTCAATAATGAACATAATGAAATACTTAACACCAACCGAACACAAATTTTTCGTAAAACCATGCCGAGACATAAGTTTTGAATTCATTCAAGACGGTTACCAAATCATACACAAATACAGCAAAGGAAAACTCTATGAATTCGAACCTAAAACAATATGCTTCGACGACTTAGGTACAGAAAGCAACCTAAAATACTACGGTAACGAATGCAATGTAATGGCAGAAATCCTATTAAGCAGATACGATGTGTACATCGCAAAACGAATACAAACCCACATCACAACTAACCTTTCCGCAAGCGAAATAGAATCACAATACGGCAACCGTGTCCGAAGCCGAATGCGTGAACTCTTTAATCTAATAGCTTACGACAACACTTCAAAAGACAAAAGATAATTATTCTCTAACATTGCTAATCACTTTTTTCTAATCACTTACAATCATGAAAAATACAACACTATTCTGGAATTGGATCCAATACAACATTTGAAATTAAAAGGAGGACTGCCAGTGGCAGTCAGGTATTTTCTAAAAATAATAATTTAAAAACAACAAGATGAAAAATATAAAATTATTCTGGGACTGGATACAGTTCAATGAAAAAGCTTTAAGAAACCTTCAAAATGAAAAACCAAAAATCCAAAAACTTTTTCTTTTCTGGCTCGACAAAAACCTGCATTACTATTCCGAAGGATTAGATTGCATTTTAATTTTCCCAAAGAGAAACACCCAACCAATACAACTAATAATTTCAGCTAATGGCAATCCCAATTATTTTAAAGAAGTAACAAATTTGGTAGACAATGCTCCAAAACTAAAAAACTGGAACTTCATGGCTTTCATCCAACCATCCGAAGATATCGAAGAAATGGAAGCAGGATTAGACAAACCGTATGTATTTAAAGACATTAACATTAAGGCAAGTGAAATAAAATTTGAACCGTTACAATATGAGAACTGTAAAAAAATAGACATGATTGTGTATTTTTAAAACTATACCGTTCATTGCAATAATAAAAACCTCCTCCAAGTCATTTATATAATCATTCAAAATATTATAGTAGAAAAAGCACTTTTTGAAAACATCAATTTTGTTGAACTAAGTCAAATGCTAAATGAAGAAAACATCGAGCTAATTTATCTGTATGATTTACAATATTACCTTGATGAAATAAATTCAAAATAACGTCATATATACTTTTTGTTTTCAAAATTTAAAATAAAATTCAACTTTTATTCAAAATTCATTTCTTACTTTGCATCATGAAAATACTTATAATTGAAGATGAACTGGAAATACAAGAAAGTATCAATAGTTATCTAAAAACCAACGAAATTCAATGTGAGAGCGCAAATAATTTTGAAACAGCGCACGAAAAGATAACATTGTACAATTACGACTGTATTTTGCTCGACTTAATGTTGCCAGATGGTGATGGATTTTCAATTTTAAAAGAATTAAAAAAGCTCAATAAATCTGATGGCGTAATAATAATCTCAGCCAAAGAAACCTTAGAAACTAAAATTGAAGGATTTACATTGGGTGCTGATGATTACCTCACCAAACCATTTCACTTATCCGAATTACTGGTTAGAATTCAGGCATTGGTAAGAAGAAAACAATTTAATGGAAGCAACACTGTTAAGTTCAATGAAATTGAGATAGATACCATCAATAAATCAGTAAAAGTTAAGGGTACAAAAATCGATCTCACCAAAACAGAAATGGATTTATTACTCTTTTTAATTGGCAACAAAAATAAAGTCTTGTCCAAAGGTGCCATTGCAGAACACTTGTCTGGAGATATGGCTGACATGTTAGACAACCACGACTTTATTTATGCGCACATCAAAAATTTAAAAAAGAAGTTGAAAGAAATGGGTACTTTTGATTATTTAAAATCAGTTTATGGAACAGGCTACAAATGGGAAGATGAATAAAAAATTACTTCAAAAAACACTAAACTATTATTTCATTTATGCTGTTGTTATACTAATAACCGTTGCTCCGTTATTTTATGTAGTTTCAAATGTTTTATATGAAGACGATGCCAACGAAGATTTGTATGCAATAAAAAAACAGTTTGACACTTTCACAAAGGATGAATTAACTCTAAAGGACATTGCACTTTGGAACAAATTCAATAAAGACGTAAACCTGCAAAAGTTCAACGGAATTGCAAAGGACAGTTTATTTGATCACAGCTATTACGATAGTCTTAATAAAGAAAATGAACCATACAGAGTACTTAATGCTCCGGTAAAAATTGAAGGCAAAACATTCACTTTTTCAGCAAGAATTAATATGGTTGAAAAAGAAAACTTAATTGGAAGTACAGTGGTACTTTTCATTTCACTTTTAGTGCTTTTAATTCTTGGCTTCCTTTTTATTACCAAATACATTTCATCAAAATTATGGTTGCCGTTTTATGTCGCACTCGACAAGCTCGAACAATTTGAAATTGACAAAACAACTTCAGTTAATTTAATAGAAAATACCACCGAAGAATTTGATCGATTAAATAATGTAACAGTGAAACTCATTCACAAAAACAGTAGTATTTATAATAGTCAGCGAGAATTTATTGAAAATGCAGCTCATGAACTTCAAACACCAATTGCAATCTTTAAAGGAAAAATCGAAAACATTCTACAACGAAAAGACCTTAATCAAGAGCAGTTTCAATTAATTGATGATTTAAACAATACCACTTCTCGATTAGTCAAGCTAAATAAAAATTTATTGGTTCTTTCTAAAATTGAAAGTAATTCATTCTATGAAAAACAACAAGTAAACATTAGTGAAATTATAAATCATCAAATAGCATTTTTCAACGAACAGGCAAAATCTAAAGATATTGAAATCAATATAGAGAGTAGTGAAAAAGTAATTGTTAGTGCCAATCCATTTCTAGTTGAAATACTAATAAATAATTTATTCATAAATACAATCAATCACAACGTAAATGATGGTCAAATCAATGTCAGCGTGACGTCCAAAGGAATACTATTCTCAAACACTGGTGCTTTAATACCTTTAAAAACAGAAAAAATGTTCGAGCGCTTTTCTAAATCCAATCCAAGTTCTAAAGGAAATGGTTTGGGTTTATCGATAATTAAAAAGATTGTTGATGCAAACAGTTGGTCTATCCATTATAGTTTTAAAGATAGATTTCATAATTTTGAAATATCATTTTAAAAATTCAAAATTTCTACAAATTCCATTGCGATTTTTGTCATTGAAAAATTATAAAGAAAAGAAACAATGCGAATTAAAACATTATTAATTGTTCTCATATCATTATTTGGGACAAAATTACTGGCTCAAGAAAAATCAGTAACGGTATCGGGCACTACAAAAGACAAAATTACAAAAGCAGCTTTACCTTTTGTAAATGTAGTTTTAAAGACTTCAAAAGACGCTTCTATAATTGCTGGTACAGTAACCAACGAAGAAGGAAGATTTTCAATTGCTAACATAAAATCGGGAAATTACGTTTTAGAATTTTCATTTATTAGCTACAAAACCAAAACACAATCGGTTTATGTAGGTTCACTATCAGAATTTTTGGATCAGGGTAGTATTGAATTAGAGGAAGATGCCACAACTCTACAAGAAGTAGTAGTAGTTTCTAAACAAAATACCATCGGCGATAAAATGGATAAAAAAACGTTTTCTATGGCGGATAACATCAGTCAAAGTGGCGGCTCTGTTTTACAATCAATGCAAAATTTACCAGGAGTAACAGTCCAAGATGGCAAAGTACAAATTAGAGGTAATGATAAAGTCACCGTATTAATTGATGGTAAACAAACGGCTTTAACAGGTTTTGGAAGTCAATCGGGTTTAGATAATATTCCGGCTTCAGCTATAGATAAAATCGAAATCATTAACAATCCGTCAGCAAAATATGATGCCAATGGTAACGCAGGTATTATCAATATCATTTACAAGAAAAACAAAAAAGAAGGCTTCAATGGTAAAGTCGGTTTTACTTCTGGATTAGGTGCTTTGTGGGAACGAAAAGAAAACCTGCCTACAATTAGACGGCAATATTCACTAACGCCAAAAGTTAATCCTACACTATCACTTAATTACCGCAAAAACAAAATCAATGTGTTTTTTCAAGGCGATTATTTATATACAGAAACACTGAATAAAAATGAATTTGTGACGCGTACCTACAATGACGGAACAATCATTAACCAACAATTAAAAAGAAACCGAAATACACATTTCACTACTATTAAATCGGGAATTGATTGGAATATCAATGACCATAATACACTTACTGTTTTGGGCTTGTTTGGCTCAGAAAAAATTATTGATAACGGAGACCAGCCATTTTTTAATGCCGATTATTCCGAGCGATTGCGACTTTGGACATTTTTAGAAGATGAATTAAAGACAACATATATGGCAACAGCTTCATATCAACATAAATTCAAGGAAGCTGGTCATTTAATGAACATTGGTTTAAATTATACCTTTCATCGTGAAGATGAAAAATACTTTTTCGATAATATTTTGCCAAGCTCAACAAGCAAAGATTCCTTCAAATTACTATCGGATGAAAGTGTAATCGACTTCAATATAGATTACATAAAACCATTAAAATATGGTCGATTTGAAACAGGATTTAAGTTTCGTAACCGAATTATTCCAACAAACATGCAATTCTTTCCGGGTACAAGTTCGCCTTTAGATGCAAGCGCAGGCGGCAAAGCAACGTATGAAGAAATCATTCCGGCAGTGTATGGAAACTACGTTTATGAGACCAATAAAATCGAAGCAGAAATTGGATTGCGCTTGGAATACTTAGATTTAGAATACGAAGTAAATCCAAACCATCCAACCTACAGAACCGATGGCTATTCTTATTTCGAACCGTTTCCGAATTTCCGCTTTGCCTATAAAATCAATGATGACAACAAAATATCGTTGTTTTATAATCGAAGAATTGACAGACCAAACGAAGTTGATATTCGAATATTTCCAAAATATGACGATGCCGAAATTATTAAAGTCGGTAATCCTGCATTACGACCACAATTTACCAATTTAGTTGAATTAGGTTTCAAGAGAAATTTAAAAAAAGGATATTTATATTCAGCTTTCTACCATCGTTTTGCAAATGCAACCATTACACGAATTGCTTCTACTGTACCCAATAGCAATCTAATTTATGCCATATTTCAAAACGTGAATAAAAGTTCCAACACAGGAATAGAAATGGTTCTTTCACAAGATATTGTAAAATGGTATTCCTCCAATCTTAATCTAAATGCCTACTACAATCAGATTGGTGCGTTTACAGTTCAAAATCTATATCCACAACCCAACACATTTACAGCAGCAAAACAAGATGTTTTCTCAGGAAATGTAAAGTGGAACAATACGTTGCATTTGTCTAAAAAAGTGGATGCGCAGATAACAGCACTATATTTAGCTCCAGATATAATTCCGCAAGGCAAAATAAAATCACGTTTCTCAATTGATTTAGGATTAAAAAAATCGGTTCAAAATGGAAAAGGAGAATTCTTTCTTAATGCAACCGACATTCTGAACACTCTTGTAATCAAAAAAGAAATTCAAGGTCAGGAATTTAGATATACTAGCAATGATTACTACGAAACTCAAGTGGTACGATTAGGGTATAATTATAAATTTTAAAGAATAACTAAATTTATTTTTGCTTTAATTCAAAATTCAATATTTCTACAAAATTGGTTTGCAACTTTGACTATTATTAATTCAAAAAATATAATAGCAATGAGAAAATCAGTAATTATTGTAGTGGCTTTAGTGTTATCTACAATCGCTTTTGCTCAAAAAGTAAAAGCAACAAAAGTACCGGAGATTGTTTCTAAATCTCTATTATCAAAATATCCCAATGCAAAAAAAGTCAAGTGGGATAAAGAAGAAAACAATTTTGAAGCCAGTTTTGAAAGCAATAAAATAGAAAACTCTGTTTTATTCAATGCGAATGGTAAAATCATCGAAACAGAAGTTGAAATTACCACAGCACAATTACCAAAATCAATTCTTAATTACATAGGTAAAAACTATAAAGATCAAAAAGTAAAAGAAGCGGCAAAGATAATTTCAGATAAAGGTATTGTTACCTACGAGGCTGAAATTAAAGGAAAAGATTTGCTTTTTGATGAAAATGGAAAGTTACTGTCAGTTAGTTAATTTTTTCATGTTTGGGCATTCACATCATTTGGTGTGAGTGCTTTTTTTTTTATAGTAACCCAATAATATACCTATGTCCAATAGAATAAAAATTTCCAATCGTTACAGTTTACTACTTGCATTTATCTCATGGTTTATAACATTTTCTTTCTTCCTAAGAATAATATTTACAATTTTACAATACGATGAAGTTTCCTTCAACGTATTCTCAATTATAGGAACTTTTCTAACAGGACTCTTTTATGATATCGGAACCATAAGTTTAATAATTATTCCGTCGGTCCTCTATTATTTTGTATTCCCGAACAGATGGATTGGCTCATGGATTGATAAAATTCTACTTTGGTTTTTCACATCACTTACCATTTTTATATTGGTATTTACATTCTTTGCAGAGATTACATTTTGGGATGAATTTAAAACACGCTTTAATTTTATTGCAGTTGATTATCTAATTTATACCCATGAAGTTGTTGCCAACATCCAACAATCGTATCCGTTACCATTTCTTGTATCGGGAGTTCTTTTAATTACAGGAATTATAATTTTTACTTTTTACAAATTAAATGTTTTCAAGGAAACATTTACCACAACAGTCAATCTAAAAGACCGAACCATTGTTTTAGGGACAACAGTAATAACAGCAGCGCTTTTCTCCATTTTTATTACTAATAATCAAGCAGAATGGTCATCCAACCGCTACAATGCTGAAATTTCAAAATCGGGAATTTATTCCTTTTTTGCAGCGTTCAGAAACAATCAAATGGCATATAATGAATTTTATACGTCAGTTAAAAATGAAGAAGCGTTTCAAATAGTTAGAAATAAACTGCAAGATAAAAACAGTAAATACCAATCAAATAAACAATCAATCCACAGAACAATTACAGATACTACCAAAAGTCAACCCATCAAGAAAAATGTAGTTTTTATTCTGGTTGAAAGTTTAAGTGCCAGTTTTATGAAAGAGTTCGGCAATGAGCAAAACATTACCCCATTTTTAGACAGTTTAGCGCAAAAAAGCATCTTTTTTGATAACCTATATGCCACCGGAACTAGAACAGTTCGTGGTATGGAAGCCATGACACTTTGCATTCCGCCAACACCTGGGCAAAGTATTGTAAAAAGACCCGAAAATCAAAATCTATACACCATTTCAAATGTTTTCAAAAGCAAAGGATATAATTCCAATTTCTTTTATGGTGGCGATGGTTACTTTGATAATATGAACGCCTATTTTGGAGGAAACGGATTTACAATTTATGACCGTGGTCGCGGAAGTGTTTTGAGCGATAAAATTAAAACCACTAGAAATAATATTAGTGATGATGAAGTAACTTTTGAAAACGCTTGGGGAATATGCGATGCAGATATTTATTCTAAAATGACAAAAGTAGCGGATGAACATTATAAATCAAAAAAGCCATTTTTCAATTTTGTAATGACAACCTCCAATCACAGACCATATACCTATCCTGATAATGCAATTGATATTCCATCGGGTAAAGATCGTGAAGGTGCAGTGAAATATACCGATTACGCATTAAAAAATATGTTTGAAAAAGTAAAATCAAAACCTTGGTTTAAGAATACAGTTTTCATAATCATTGCCGACCATTGTGCCAGCAGCGCCGGAAAAGATGAAATTGACGTTGCAAATTATCATATTCCTGCATTCATCGTCAATCTTCCGGAATATCAAAATCAAAAAATTAAAAAGCAATGTTCTCAAATAGATATTTTTCCAACATTCTTTTCATTACTTCACTGGAACTACGAAAGCAACTTTTTTGGTAAAAACATTCTGGCATCCAATTTTGAAGAACGAGCTTTAGTCGGAACATACCGAAAATTGGTATTGATGAAAAATGATAAAGCCATGATTTTATCCGATCAAAAAAGACAAAATTTTTACCAATGGAACAAAGCCGATAATAGTTTGAATGCTATTCCAATGGATAAAAATTTCTTAAACGAAACCATTTCATGGTACCAAACAGCCGATTACCTTTTCACTCATAAGTTGCTCAAATAATGAAACACATCCATTTTATAATTAATCCAATATCAGGTGATGGCAAACACAATCTAAGCAGAACAGTTTTGGAAAAATATTTTTCTGAAAAAGAATTCAAAATTGCTGTAGATTATTCAAATCATAAACACCATGCAATTATGTTGACCAATAATGCCGTGGCTAAAAATCCAGATTATATCGTTGCCTGTGGTGGCGATGGTACCATAAATGAAGTGGCATCTTGTTTAGTTAACACCCAAATTAAATTGGGCATAATTCCTATTGGTTCGGGCAATGGTTTAGCTTCAAACCTTAAAATTCCTAAACTATTAGAAGAAGCAACACAAGTTATTAGAAATGGGAAAACGCAATTCATCGACATTGGAAAAGTAAACCAACAATACTTTTTTAGCAATATGGGAATTGGGATCGATGCGTTGATAATTAAAAAATACGAGTGTTATAAAAAAAGAACATTAACCTCATATATAAAAGCGTCATTACAAGCCAGCTTACAGTACAAACCAATCAAAGCGATACTATTGTTCAATAATCAAATTATAAACAGCAATTCTTTTATGCTTTTTGTTTCAAATTCAAACGAAATGGGATATGGTATGAGTTTAACACCAAATGCAAGTCTTATTGATGGGAAGCTAAATTTAGTGCTAATTCCAAAAATAAGTTTAATCAATCAAATCAAGTTGGGACTTCATGTGGTTTCAAAAAAAGCAGAAGTTTTTAAAATGGCGCAGTACAGTTTAATTGAAAACATTGCGATTGAATTACCTGAGAAAATTTTTGTTGACATTCAGTTAGATGGCGAATACCACAACTTAAAAACCAATAAAATTGAAGTTTCAGTTATCAAAAACGGACTTGAAATAGTGTCATAGCGAGCCAAAAATAATTTAATAACTCAAAATACATAAATTTAAAATGAAAATAGTAGAAACAAAATTAGTAAACAAAATTGCTGAAATAACTGTATTGTTTTGGGTTATGAAAATTGTAGCAACCACGCTCGGCGAAACTTTGGGAGACTTTATTTCAATGACTTTAAATTTGGGGTATTTAACAGGAATAGCAATAACTGTTGTCTTTTTCATTGTACTGCTCTACAATCAACTTAAAACAAAAGAATACCAACCACTTCCATTTTGGTTGGTTATCATAGCAACTACAACATTAGGTACTGAAATTTCTGATTTCATTGACCGCAGCTTACACTTAGGTTATACAATAGGTAGTTTGGTCTTGTTGTCAGGTTTACTTTTTACACTCTATTTATGGTATTCAAAATATAAAAACTTGAATGTTAATCCAATAACAGAAAACAAGAAAGAAACATACTTTTGGATTGCTGTTTTATTTTCAAACAGCCTCGGAACTGCATTTGGCGATTACTTGGGTGATGTCATCGGACTAAGCTATATTCAAGGTGCTTTAATAACTGCATCAATAATAATAGCGGTGGTTTTACTACACTATTACACTAAGCTTAACGAGGTGTTTTTATTTTGGTTGGCTTTTGTATTTACAAGACCATTTGGTGCCACTTTTGGAGACTTTTTAACCAAACCACTCGCTAAAGGAGGATTAGACTTAGGTACATTACAGGCATCACTAGTCTCAATTGTAATAATGTCGTTGTTGATCTATTACTCTCAAAAAAAAATGCTTCACAAATTTAATTAATCCTTAATCTTAAAAAATCCAGCTTATGCAAAAAAAATACTTTTATTAATTCTAAATCTTAAAGTATGTATTTAAAAGTGTTTTTATTTTTTATGATTGGTTCAGTCGGTTTTGCACAGCAAGTAACAGATACAATAACTATAAATGAGCCAAAAGAGAACAACAAAAAGTTTAAGTTCAAACAACTCATCATTCCAACAGTCTTAATTGGTTATGGTGTTATTGGCATTGAAAGTGATGGATTGAAATTCGTTAATTCAGGAATAAAGGAAGAAGTAAACGAAAATATCGACGAAAAAATAACAATTGACGATTTCTCGCAATACCTTCCTGCAGCATCGGTTTATGGTCTTAATGCAATTGGTATAAAAGGCAAACACAATTTTAAAGACAGAACTATTATTTTGGGAACTTCCTATTTGTTAATGTCAGCTACTGTACTAAGTTTAAAATCCATAACAAAAGTAGAACGACCAGATGGTTCTGGGTTTAATTCCTTTCCTTCCGGACATACTGCAACAGCATTTGCAGGAGCAGAATTTCTTTGGCAAGAATACAAAGATGTTTCTGTTTGGTATGGCATTTCTGGATATATTGTGGCTGCTGGCACAGGAGCATTCAGAATTTACAACGACAAACACTGGTTGACTGATGTAGTAGCAGGTGCTGGAATTGGTATTTTAAGTACCAAAGTTGCCTATTGGATAAATCCTTTCATGCAGGAGAAAATTTTTAAATCAAAAGAGAAAAAAACAGCATCAATTATGGCTCCTTTTTATAATGGTAAGCAATATGGAATAGGTTTCATAAAAACGTTTTAGTGTTTTTATATTCAATAAATTAAAATATGCTATATTTACACTCTTGAAAAAAATAGTCTCCATATTATTTCTATTTACATTCCTGTGTGCTAACACAGAAATAGGTCAATTGTTGAAATTACCCAACCTAATTGAACATTTTATAGAACACCATGACCACAAAGACGAAAAGAGTATTTCTTTTTTAGATTTTGTAAAAAGTCATTACAATGACAATCAGAAGCACACAGATACCGACAAACACGACGAACATCAAAACTTACCATTCAAGACGATAAGCGGTTCGGCAAGCAATATAATTGCTTTCGAAAATCAAACAGAAATTATATTTCACAATCCTGTTAGTATTTCTATTAACATTGTTACACCTTTCAGCAAACAATTCTACACTTCAGATGTTTTTGCTTGTATATGGCTTCCACCCAAGTTGAGTTAATGTTTTTTTTTAAAATAACTAGTTAGAAATATTAAAACTATTTCTGATTAGGTATTAAAATGCTATTTACTATTTTTTTAGTGAATGGTACTTTTATCAATTCATTAATTTAAAATTATGCTAAATAAAATCATAGAATTTTCAATAAAAAACAAACTCATTATTGGATTATTTGTAATTGCACTTATTGGTTATGGTAGTTATGAATTTACCAAACTACCAATCGATGCAGTTCCTGATATTACTGATAATCAAGTGCAAGTTATTACTTCTGCACCATCATTGGGTGCTACCGATATTGAGCGATTAATAACATTCCCTATTGAACAAGCAAATAGTAATATTCCGGGATTAAAAGAAATTCGTAGTTTCTCACGTTTTGGGTTGTCTGTAGTAACTATTGTTTTTGATGATGCAACTGATGTCTATTGGGCTAGACAGCAAGTAACCGAAAGACTAAGTGCTGTAAAAGACCAAATTCCAAAAGGTATCGGGCAGCCTTTTCTAGCACCAGTAACCACAGGATTGGGAGAAATTTATCAATATGTTATCAGAGCAAAAATTGGTTACGAAAAAAAATATAACATAACTGAACTGAGAACAATTCAAGATTGGATCGTACGCCGTCAATTATTAGGTGTTGAAGGCGTTGCCGAGGTCAGCAGTTTTGGTGGTAAACTAAAACAATTTGAAATCGCAATCGACCCAAATAAATTGCAATCCCACAATATTACGGTTGCTGATGTTTTTACAGCTTTAGAAAAAAACAATCAAAATACAGGTGGTGCATATATCGAAAAAGGTCCAACTGTTTTATATATTCGAAGTGAAGGATTAATCAGTACTCTCGAAAACATAAAGGACATTTCCATTAAAAATACTACTAACGGAAGTCCATTGTTTATTCGTGATGTGGCTGATGTTCGTATAGGAAGTGCAATTCGTTACGGTGCAATGACCTACAACGGAAAAGGAGAAGTTTCGGGCGCAGTTGTGATGATGCTAAAAGGAGCAAATAGTAATGTAGTTATTAAAAATATTAAAGAAAGAATTGCACAAATTCAGAAAACATTACCCGAAGGAGTTATTGTTGAACCATTTTTAGACCGAACTAAAATGGTTAATAATTCTATTTCTACCGTTGGAAAAAACCTGCTTGAAGGAGCAATCATTGTACTTTTAGTATTAATCTTCTTTTTAGGAAATGTACGAGCAGGTTTAATTGTAGCTTCAGTTATTCCGTTGGCGATGTTGTTTGCAGTAATACTAATGAATGTATTTGGCGTAAGCGGAAATTTAATGAGCTTAGGTGCATTAGATTTTGGGCTTATAGTTGATGGTGCTGTTATTATTGTCGAAGCGTGTTTGTTTAGTTTACACAGTCGAAAGCAAGGTGAAATTTCGCAAAACGAAATGGATAAAACCGTTTTGGAAACTTCGGTAAGAATGCGAAATGTTGCCGTTTTTGGCGAGTTAATTATTCTTATTGTTTACATTCCAATTTTCACATTACGTGGCATTGAAGGAAAAATGTTTTTACCAATGGCACAAACGATAGCTTTTGCTTTGTTTGGCGCTTTTGTTTTGTCTTTGACTTATGTTCCTATGATGACCGCTTTATTCTTGAATAAATCAATAACGCACAAGCAAAATTTTTCAGATAGAATGATGACGAGATTAGAAAATTTCTATCAGCCAATTTTAGAAAAAGCATTAGCAATTCCTAGAATTATCATCGGAACTACATTAGCATTATTTGTTTTAGCAATTGTGACACTCTCGTTTATGGGTGGCGAATTTATGCCCTCTTTAGAAGAAGGCGATTTTGCAGTTGAAACCCGAGTTTTACCAGGAAGTAATTTAGAAACATCTATGACTGCCATTTCTCAAGGGGCAAAAATATTATTAACCAAATTTCCAGAAGTTGAAAAAGTAGTAGGAAAAACAGGAAGTTCCGAAGTTCCAACGGACCCAATGCCAATTGATGCTAGTGATATGATGGTTATTCTAAAAGATAAATCCGAATGGACATCTGCATCAACATTTGATGAATTATCTGAAAAAATGGCAAAAGAACTCGAAGCCGTTCCGGGTGTTTCTTATGGTTTTCAATATCCTGTTCAAATGCGTTTCAACGAGTTAATGACAGGTGCTAGGCAGGATGTAGTTTGTAAAATATTTGGCGAAAATCTCGACACATTAGCATTATATGCCAACAAATTAGGAAAAATTGTAAGCACTGTAAAAGGAACTTCCGATATTTATGTAGAAAGTGTTACAGGAATGCCTCAAATTGTAATAAATTATAACCGTCCAATGATTGCTCAATACAACTTGAATATCGAAGACATCAACCGAATAGTTAATACGGCATTTGCGGGACAAAGCACAGGATTAATATATGAAGACGAAAAACGATTTGATCTGGTTGTTCGTTTAGCAGGAGAAAAAAGAAAAGATGTTACAGATGTTCAAAATCTGTTAATCCCAACACCAAATGGTTCTCAAATTCCGTTAGCACAATTGGCAAAAGTAGAAATTACTGAAGGTCCAAATCAAATACAACGTGAAGATGCCAAACGCAGGATAGTAGTTGGGTTCAATGTTCGAGGGCGCGATGTGCAAAGTATTGTGAAAGAATTGCAAGATAAAGTAAGTGCAAAAATCAAATTTCCAGCAGGTTACTATCCAACTTATGGAGGAGCCTTTGAGAATTTAGAACAAGCAAAAAACAGATTGCTAATTGCAGTTCCAATATCGTTGCTACTAATTCTGGTCTTATTGTATTTTGCTTTCAAATCGATAAAACAAGGATTATTAATTTATTCTGCTATTCCTTTATCTATGATTGGCGGAATTTTCTTTTTAGCAATGCGTGGAATGCCTTTCAGCATTAGTGCTGGAGTTGGATTTATAGCCTTGTTTGGTGTAGCAGTTTTAAATGGTTTGGTATTAATAGCCGAATTCAACCGCATAAAGAAATCTGGCGAAACCGATTTAAAAGCAATTGTTCTTCAAGGCACAAAGATACGGCTACGTCCGGTATTAATGACAGCACTTGTAGCTTCATTAGGTTTTTTACCTATGGCATTAAGCAACGGTTCAGGTGCAGAAGTACAAAAACCATTAGCTACAGTTGTAATCGGTGGATTAATTATCGCTACATTCTTAACCTTATTTGTTTTACCAATCCTATACATAATGTTCGAAAAAGGAATTAAATTAAAACCAAGAAAGCAAAATTCAATAATAACCATTATTGTATTGGGATTGTTATTCTCGTTTCAAAACGCCAATGCGCAAGAAAAAATTAATTTAGACAAAGCACTTGAAACGGCATTACAAAACAATTTGAATGTTAAGAACCAAAAACTCAATTCGACTTACTTACAACAAATGACTAAAACGGGTTATGACATTCCAAATACAGGAATAATTTCCGAATATGGGCAATTTAACAGTAATATAAATGATCTAAAAATTGGTATCTCGCAAAGCATAAAATTTCCAACAGTTTACAAAAGACAAAAACAATTTTTAGTAGAACAAGCCAAAACAGGCGAATGGAACGAGGCTTTACAAAGAAAAGAATTGTCCAAGCAAGTTACAACAGTGTTTTATGAACTTATTTATCTAAAAGAAAAGGAAAAATTATTGCTTAAAAGTGATAGTATTTACTATGAATTTTTAAGAAAATCAACACTGCGTTTTGACAAAGGCGAAAGCAATGTTTTAGAAAAAGCTACTGCTGAAAATCAATCGGGACAAATAAAAATCCAATTACAGGAAGTGCAAAGCGATTATAAAGTAGTCCTGTCTCAGTTTAAAATGTTACTCAATACCGACAAAGATTTTGTTCCTTATTCAGAAAAAATTAAGATAGACTTTGATGACGAGAAGATAGAAAATGCAACAACAAATCATCCAAGTATTAAATTATTTGAGCAAGATGTAACTACCAATAATGCAGAAATTTCACTTGAAAAATCTAAAAGATTACCTGAATTTATTGGTGGTGTTTATTGGCAAACTTTTAAAACTAATAGTACTAGTCAAAATGGATATAATGGAGTTTACGGTCAGTTTGGAGTGGCATTACCGCTATTCAATTCATCGTTCAGCAACAGAAATAAAGCGTTGAAAACCAAAACCCAAATCGCTGAAAACAGTTTGAATTTTGAAAAATTGAAACTACAAAACCAATATCAAAATTTGTTGCAAGAGTATCAAAAGAATAAAACGGCAACTGAATATTATGAATTTAAAGCGTTAAAAAATGTTGATTTAGTAACTAATACTGCTAATAAAAAATTTATTGGTGGAGACATCAATTATTTAGAATGGGTAATCCTTATCAATCAGAACACCGAAATTCAAAGCAATTATATTGAAGCGGTTAGAAAGTTAAACATTAGCATAATTGAACTTAACTCATTAACCAAATAATTGTAGTGAAATGAATTCAAAAATTTATCAAATATTCATAGAACCATTCAAAGCTTTGCAAAATAAAACCTTTGCAAAACTTTATTTAGCACAAACCATCAGTCTTTTGGGCGATGCGTTTTCGTGGGTTGGTCTAGCATTATTAGCCTATCAAATTGACAAAGAAAATTCGCCTGTAATTCTTGCAACGGCATTAACGTTGCGAGTTACAGCATTCATAGTTTTTTCACCATTTGCTGGTATATTAGCCGACAAAGTAGAACGAAAAAAAATTCTATATGTTACTCATTTTATCCGAATGGGTATTATTTGCTGTCTTCCATTTATCACATCAGAATGGCAAATTTATGTATTGGTATTTTTCTTAAATGTATTCAATGCGTTTTTCACGCCAACCTATCGTGCTATAATTCCACAGGTTGTTGAAGGAAAATATTATCGTGAAGCCATTGGATTATCAACGGCAACATTTCAATTATTAGGAGTTCTAGGTCCAGCATTAGCAGGAATAATTGCAGTTTGGTTGGGTGCAAGAGAAATATTTTTTTTAGATGGAATATCGTTTGTTTTGGCAGGAATTTTAATTCTGTCTATTCCAAGTAAAGAACTTCAAAAAGGTGTAACTGATGAAGCCAAACAATCTCAAAGTACTTGGAGCGATGTTATAAAAGGTATTCGATTACTATTTGGAAACAACACTTTACGTTTTGCTTTGGCAATCGAATTTGTTTCTGCAATTGCAGGTGCGATGATATTGGTTAATACCATTAGCCATATCAAAAATAGTTTATTGCTTGATGATAAATATTACGGCTGGGCAATGGCGATTTTCGGTATTGGAGCAGCAATAGCGGCTTTCCTTTTAGGAAGTTTAGACAGATCAAAAACTAGAAGTACTTCATTAATAAGTGGTGCTTTTTTATTAGGTATTTCAATTTGTATGGTTAACTATGTTGGTTATCCTGTATTATTAGTTTTGTGGCTGTTTGCAGGATTAGGTCAGAGTCTTGCCGAAATGCCCTCAGAAACATTAATAGCCGAAACAATTGCATCTGAAAATCAAGGAAAAGTTTATGGTTCACACTTCGCTTTTTCGCATTTGTGGTGGGCGATAGCTTATCCAATTGCAGGATATTTAGGTTCACAATTTCCAAAATCAGAATTTTTATATGGTGGTATTCTTACAATAATATTAGGAATTATTGCCATCATCATTTTCAAACCATCATTTAATTTTCAAAATAAATAAACAAATAATATGAAATCGAAGATTCACGAACACCAAAACCCAAATATTAAAGCTGTGAGTAAAAATATAGTATTCACAATTACAGCCGTTTTATTACTTACCTCTTGCGGAAACAAAAAATCCGAGGAACAAGCTACCGAAACACCAACTATCGAAAATAGAACAACGCTTACCGATGCACAAATAAAAAATGCAGGGATTGAAACAGGAAAGATAGAGCAAAAAGAAATTTCGGCAACCTTAAAATTAAACGGGAAAATAGATGTACCACCACAAAATTTAGTTTCTATAAGTGTTCCAATGGGTGGATATTTAAAAAGCACTAAATTGTTAGAGGGAATGTTTGTAACAAAAGGACAAGTTTTGTGCATTGTAGAAGACCAACAATACATTCAATTACAAGAAGATTACCTTTTGGCCAAAGCAAAAATAGGATACGCCAAAGCCGAATTTGAACGCCAAAAAGAACTCAACCAAAGTAAAGCTAGCAGCGACAAAGTGTATCAACAAGCTCAAGCCGAATACAATTCACTTTCAGTAATGGTGCAATCGTATGGCGAGAAACTCAAATTCGCAGGAATAAATCCCAATAATGTATCGGCAAAAAGCATTTCAAAAAGTATCAATGTATATTCGCCTATTAGTGGTTATATAACTAAAGTCAATGTAAACACCGGAAAATATGTAAATCCGAGTGATATTTTATTTGAAATCGTAAATCCTTCCGACATTCACTTAGCATTGACCGTTTTTGAAAAAGATATTAATAAATTAGCAATTGGTCAATCGCTTTTGGCTTATACCAATACCAATCCTGAAAAAAAATATCCTTGTAAAATCATTTTGATTGGTAAAGATTTTTCAGAAGACAGAAGTACGGTAATACACTGTCATTTTAACAACTATGACAAAGCACTTTTGCCAGGAATGTATATGAATTCCGAAATTGAAGTAAAAAGCCAAAAATCAAATGTATTGCCATCAGACGCAATAGTAAGTTATGAAAACAAAGATTATGTATTTATTGCAAAAGCAGACAAACAATTTGAAATGACAGAAGTCACCGTGGGAAATTCTGAAAATGAATTTACAGAAATTCTTTCAAACAATATGAATGAAACAAGCATCGTTATTAAAGGGGCTTACGCACTTTTGATGAAAATAAAGAATACTGAAGAGTAATTAATTTAAATAATAATTAGCACTAAAGAAATCTTTAAAATTAAAAAAATGATAACAATCGATAATTATTTAGATAATCATTACATACACCGCAGTAATTGGTTAAGAGCTGCGGTTTTGGGTGCAAACGATGGAATAATTTCAGTTTCGAGTCTTGCTATCGGTATAGCTGCTGCTAGTACAACCAGAGAACCAATTGTTTTGGCAACTGTTGCAGGATTGGTTGCAGGAGCATTATCTATGGCGGCAGGAGAATATGTATCAGTAAGTTCACAAACCGACACAGAAAAAGCAGACATTAAAAGAGAGATACAAGAACTCAAAGAAATGCCAGAAAATGAATTAAATATTTTGGCACAAATTTATGAGAGAAGAGGTTTAAAGAAAGAAACTGCAATGAAAGTAGCAATAGAACTGTCTGAGAAAGATGCATTAGCGGCACATATTAGGGACGAATTGGGTATAAACGAGATTAATCAAGCAAATCCTATCCAAGCTGCAATAGCATCAGGAACAGCATTTACGGCAGGAGGTCTATTGCCACTTATAGTAATACTTTTTGCACCTGTTATCGGAATTGAATATTGGCTGTATAACTTCACTATAATTTCGCTAATTACTTTAGGAATTGTTGCAGCAAAAACAGGTGGTTCAAGTATAAAAAAAGCAATTTTGCGTATTACTGTTTGGGGAACAATAGCAATGTTACTATCTGCTTTAGTAGGCTATATCTTTGGAGTGAAAATATAATTAAAATTTAAAATTTAAAATTAAGAATTATGAACGATGCACATTTTCATTTAGTGGTAAATCATTTACCTATTATTTTTCCTTTGATTGGAATTATTGTTTTGATAACAGGATTAATTTTTAAATCTGATGCAGTCAAGCGAACTGCATTTATGATTTTTATTTTAGGATCCTTATCTGCAATAATTGCTATGTCAACTGGCGAAGATGCCGAAGTATTTCTAGAAACGATTAATGATATTTCTGAAAAGTTTATCAAAAATCATGAAGAAACCGCAGAAACATTTGCGTTAATGTCATATTTACTCGGTGGACTTTCTCTAGTAGGACTTTGGTCAAATTTTAAGCAAAAATCATTTTCAAATACTATTTCAATTACGGTTATGGTCTTTGCAATTGTGGTTTTATACTTTGCTCAAAAGACTGGGACATCGGGAGGAGAAATCAGACATACGGAAATTAGAAATGAAAATTTAAATAAATAATAACCAACTAAAACTCAACATAATATTTTATCATATTCCTAATTCAAAAACGCATCTTTAAAATTCAACCAGAACATGAAAACTTAATCAAAATGAAAAGTAAAATTTTAATTTTTTCACTGCTATTTATTGCTCTATTCCTCTGTGGCAATGCTTTTGCTCATGGAGTTGATGGCGACACCAAAGCTTTTTTAGTAGACAATAAAGGTGCGGCTTTCATGCCTTTTTTATACATTGGAGCTAAACACATGATTACAGGTTATGATCATTTGTTATTTTTAGTTGGAGTTATTTTCTTTCTCTATAAACCCAAAGAAGTGCTTTTGTATGTGAGTTTTTTTACAATCGGACACAGTATAACGTTGCTCTTGGGCGTATTGTTGAACTTACAGGTAAATGCCTATTTAATAGATGCCATTATTGCACTATCCATTGTTTATAAAGGGTTTGACAATTTAGGTGGTTTTCAAAAAGTGTTTCACTTTCAACCCAATACTAAAATAGCAGTTTTGGTTTTCGGACTATTTCACGGTCTGGGTTTAGCCACCAAATTGCAGGAATTTAATTTTGGGAAAGAAAGTCTTTTCGGCAATCTTATTGGGTTTAATATTGGTGTCGAAATCGGTCAGTTTGTAGCATTGCTATTTGTTTTAATTTTGATAAGTGTTTGGCGAAAATACAATTCGTTTACACGCTTTTCAGTCATTACAAATACACTTCTTATGACAGCTGGTTTTGTACTTATAATTTTTCAACTTAGTGGCTATTTTAATTCTTAACATAAAAAAAATGACAACTAATAATTCACAACCCAATCTTACGTCTTCACAAATTATAAAGGCGACTGTAATTGCCTTACTAACTGCTTCAATATTGGCAATTGTTGCGGTTTTGCCCGCAGAATACGGCAAAGATTACACTGGTTTGGGTAAAGTTCTGGGATTTTCAAAACTACACCAGAGCGAAGATAAATCAAAAGAAACCGAGATTGTAACGCCTAGTTTTAAAGAATTAACGCTTAACAACGTAGGTTCAGCTCCAGAAGTTCCAATGCCAATAGAAGGCAAAAATTCAGCTCCATCAAAACAGTATGTAGCAAGAAAAGACAGTATTACCATTACTATCCCGGCAGGAAAAGGTTTAGAGTATAAAATTGCTGTTTTAAAATACGGTCAGGTAAAATATGCATGGAAAACAAATAAGGGAATTCTATTTGTAGATATGCACGGAGATGTAAAAACTGCCGACACAAAATCGGGCTATTTCGAAAGTTATACGGTGGCAAATTCCAATAACATGGCAGGTTCCTTTATTGCACCGTATGAAGGAAAACACGGTTGGTATTTTAAAAACAAATACAGTACCGACATACAGGTAACATTAAATTTAACAGGTGAATATCAATTAATAAATAAATAATCAATGAAAAAAGTAATTCTAATGATGGCATTTGCCATCGCAACAGTAACAGTAGTTTCGTGTGATAAAAAAGCGAAGACGGAAACAACAACAGAACACGAAGGACACAATCACAATGCAGATGATACAAAACAATTAGCTTACGTATGCTCGATGGATTGTGAAAAAGGAAAAATCTATGATAAGGCAGGAAAATGCCCAGTTTGCAAAATGGATTTAGTAGAGCAAAAACACGCTGAAAGTGATGGACACGACTATTCTGAAACTAAAGAATTAACTCCAGAAGAAAAGGAACACGGTCATTCACATGGTGAAGATGCACATAGTCATTAACTAAACCTTTTTAAACTAGTAAAATTAAATCAAATGAAAAATTCAATAGTAAAATCAATCTTTTTTCTAGCCGTATTATTTTTTGCAAGTAATAGTGTTTCGGCTCAAAAATCTAACCAAAAATCTGTTATCAAAACAACTTTACACTGTGACCATTGTAAAGAGTGTGAAACTTGTGGTTTAAAATTTAAAACCGAAATGCTCAAAATTAAAGGAGTAAAAATGTATGAACTAGACGATAAGAAAATGACGTTTACCGTTTATTACAACGCAAAGAAAACAACCTTGCAGACTATTAAAGAAGGTATTTCAAAATTAGGATACGATGCCGATGAAGTAAAAGCAACAAGCGAAGGAATAGCTTCTTTAGATGGTTGTTGTAAAATTTAAATCAAATGGAAAATCAAAAATCACATTGGGAAAATGTATTTGCAACCAAAAGCCCGAATGAAGTTAGTTGGACACAAAAATATCCCAAAACTTCAATGGAGTATATCGAAAACTTGAAACTATCAAAAACCGCCAATATTATTGATGTTGGCGGTGGCGATAGCAATTTAGTAGATGTACTGTTAGAAAAAGGATATGAGAATATTTGGGTTTTAGACATATCTGAATTTGCTTTAGAAAGAGTCAAAAAACGTTTAGGAAATAAAGCAGATAAAGTACATTGGGTTGTTTCAGATATTACTGAGTTTGATCCCGATGTAACATTCGATTTTTGGCACGATAGAGCCGTTTTTCATTTCTTAACAAATCAAGAAAGCATCAATAAATATGTTGATACTATTGGAAACGCAATCAATCAAAATGGTCATTTTCTATTGGGTACGTTCTCAGAAAACGGACCTTTAAAATGTAGCGGATTGGAAATAAAACAATATTCTGAAAATGAAATGAAAAATACATTTAGCGAAAATTTTGTGGCAATACAATGTTTTACTGAAAACCATACAACTCCATTCAATACAACTCAAAACTTTCAATTTTGTGAGTTTAGAAAGAATAACAGTCAACAGTAACTAAGTAATTCGGACAAGTGAGACAAAACAATAATTGTAGATCTAAAACATATAATACAAACGATGGACTCAATCACACACGGATTATTAGGAGCTTCAGTCTCTCAACTAGTTTTAGGAAAAAAAAGCACTAAAAAAACAATTTTGTTTGGAGCGTTAATTGCTAACCTACCTGATATTGATGTCGTTTTTTTACCTTTTTTCAATGAATTTCAAAAGATTGGAGTTCATAGGGGATTCACACATTCCATTTTATTTTGTACATTAAGTAGTGTTTTGTTAGCAGTAATTTTTAGGCGTCAATCGTGGGCAAAAGAAATACCATTTTTAAGACTACTCACTTTTACGCTACTTTCTTTAATGTCACATTTAATGTTAGATATTTTCACACCTTATGGAACACAATTATTTTTGCCTTTCAACAACACACGAGTAGCACTAAACAATATAACAATAGTTGATTTGGTTTATTCAATACCACTTCTAATAGGTGTTCTATCCATACTTAATATCTTTAAAACAAAAACTTACAGAAATCTAATTTTTAAGTTATGTTTTGCATTTTCAACTAGTTACTTATTGTTTACTTTAATTCATAAACAAAGTATAAATAAACAATTTGAAAGCGCCTTTGCCAAAAAAGGTATAAAACCTATCGCTATAATGACAGTTCCTGTAACAAACGGAAACGGAAAATGGTATGGTTTAGGAAAAACAGATACATTCATTTATATGGGAGAACTAAATAGTTACAAAGCAAACGATACAATTAACTTTCAAAAATTTAGAATTAATGACAATTTATTAAACAAAATTGATGCTGAATTGGCTAACAAAATGCGATGGTTTGCAAAGAATTTTTATGTAGTTAATGAATATAAAGGTAAAATTTTATTTTACAATTTGCAATGTGATATGCAGGGCATAAAAAAATATCCTAATTATATTGCACCAACAGCATTTTATTTTGAGTTTGATGAAAAATCAATAAATCCAAAAGAATTTAAAACAGATTTTCATCGATAAAACGCATACAGTTTAAATGAAGATAAAGTTATAGAAGAATAAACTGACTAGTGAAAAACACATATTTAACAACAATTTTAACATAAGGCAATAAATTTTAATTAGTTTTGTACTGTTTTAATATATAAATGAAAAAATACCACATCATACTTGTAGTTTTATTAGGCATGTTAATTATGCCTAACATTGCTATGGCTTGTGGTAAAGGATCAGAAAAGAGTTCTTGTAAAAAAGAAGTTTCCTCTACTAAAAAGGAAAAAAAGAGTTGTTGTGATAACGACAATTCAAAAGATAACGACAACAAAGATTGCAAAGGCAATTGCGGTCACTCAAAATGTGGATGTTCTTCAACATGTCCTTCTTCTTCAGTAAGCTTTTTATCTGAAATTATTTTTAAAAATTATATGTTCAGCTATTCTTCAATCGAGAAAGTTAAATTTTTATACACAATACCATCTATCTCAGATGGTTTTTATTCCATTTGGCTAATTCCTAAAATAAGCTAAATCCAAATTTTGACAGCCATAAGTGTGTCAAATTCATAGCGTTTTGCTATTCAATTTAACAGTTTAATATTATTTTTAATACCATTATTGGTATCGAAATTAAATTCTTTCTCAACTGTTTTTTATTCAAATTTATTTTATCAATCAATCAAGGTAAACCACTTTGATTACAATTTTATGTATAATGAAAAATTCATTTATGAAAATAATGATGGCAATTTGTCTATTGCTATCAACTACAAGTAATGCGCAAATAAAAAATGCCAAAACCGAAAGTGTAAAAATTTACGGTAACTGTGGCATGTGCGAAACCAAAATCGAAAAAGCCGGAAATCTTAAAAAAGTCGCCAATGTCGATTGGAATAAAGATACTCAAATGGCAACACTAACCTATGATGCTAAAAAGACCAATCAAGACGAAATTCTAAAAAGAATTGCACTAGTTGGTTACGATAGTGATAAATTTCTCGCTCCAGATGATGTATACAGCAATCTTCACGGATGTTGTCAATATGAGCGTACAGCTAAAGTAGCTGTAAAAGAAGTACCAAAAGCTGTTACAGAAACCAACAATCACGACAATCATGCTAATCATTCAGATATGCCACAAATGACTTCTCAAAAAGAAAATCAATTAAAATTAGTTTTTGATAGTTACTTTTTGATAAAAGATGCGTTGATTGCTTCTAATGGAGATAACACAGCCTTAGCTTCAAAAGAACTAGTAACAGCTATCAATAATGTAAAAATGGACAAACTCGATATGGACGTTCACATGGTATGGATGAAAGTTCTAAATACGATAAAAGAAGATGCGGAACACATTGCCGATACAAAAGATGTGAAACACCAACGCGATCATTTTACAACGTTATCCAAAGATATTTACACATTGATGAAAGTTTCTAAATATGAAACTCCAGTGTACTATCAATATTGTCCTATGTTTAACGATGGTAAAGGTGCCAATTGGTTAAGTAAAGAAAATGCAGTCAAAAATCCATACTACGGCTCAATGATGTTAAGTTGTGGTAAAACTGTTGAAACTATCAAATAAATAAGATGAAGAAAATCGTAATAGTGTTTTTTTTAATCGCTACAGTCACAAACTCCAAAGCTCAAATTAAAATCGACGATGCTATACCATCAATTACATTAAAAAATACTACAAATAATGTAGTTGATATCACATCGTTTAAAGGTAAATATGTACTTGTCGATTTTTGGGCTTCGTGGTGTGCACCGTGCAGATTGGGAAATAAAAAGTTAATACAACTTCACAACGAAGCGAGTTCAAATACCATCGAAATTATTGGAATATCAATTGATACCGATAGGAATAAATGGTTAAAAGCGATAGAAAAAGATAAAATCAAATTTACACAACTAATAGACCCAAAAGGTTTTGATGCCAACACAGCTATCCAATTTGGGGTTGATGAATTACCATCCAAATACCTCTTTAATCCTGAAGGCATTCTAATAGCAAAAAATCCGTCCGAGGAAGAAATATTGAAATTAATAAAATAATAAAATGAAAAAAGTATATATAATGATAGCATCAATGGTTTTGATGTTCTCAATAAAAAGTAATGCACAAATCGTAAAAGCCGAAATTAGAGCAACAGGTTTAACATGTTCAATGTGCTCTAACGCCATTAACAAGCAACTGAAAAGCATGTCAGAAGTGGCTAATGTAGAAACCGATTTAAACACCAATACATTTACTGTAACACTAAAAGAAGATAATATTTTAACTCCAAAAGTGTTTAAAGAAAAAGTAGAGAAAGCAGGTTTCTTTATCGGTTCATTGGTGCTAACAACCAAAGCTGAAACCATAAAACAAGAGGGTTATATTCTACTTAATAAAACATCTAATACAAATTCAGAGGTCCAAATTCAAATTTTAGACAAAGGTTATGTTACAGAAAAAGAATATAAGAAATTATCAAAATCGCTCAAGAATTTGGTAACCTATAGTTTAAACAACGAAGATGATTTTCATTTTAAATATGTTAACTAATGAGAAAGGTTTGCATTTTGTTATTCGTGTTTGCATTTCAAAAAAATTATAGTCAGGAATTATTTGTAGTTACCGATCCTGCCAGTAATGTTCCAGCAAATACATTAAGTGTTCGGCTCTCACAATCCTTGTTTAAAGAAGAATTTGTATCGGGTTATAATTATCATTTAATGCCAGAGCTTACGTATGGATTGAATAAAGATTTAATGTTTAGGGCTTCGGCTTTTGTGAGTAATCGTAGTAACCAATTGGTAACTGAAGGCGGAAGTTTCTACACCAAGTACCGTTTTTATTCAACCGATGATTTAAACAGTCATTTTCGTTTGGCAGCATTCGGAAGATACAGCTTCAATAATGCCGATATCCATCAGGAACAAATTGAAATTATGGGACATAATACTGGTTTTGAAACAGGATTTGTGGCAACTAAATTGATAAAAAAACTAGCTATAAGTTCATCCGTTAGCTTTGAAAAAGCATTCGACAACAAACCCAATTATCCTTTTCCAGATGATTTGGGAGATAATGCGACGAACTACACTTTGTCTTTTGGTAAATTGATGTACCCAAAAAAGTACACCAGCTTCAAGCAAACCAATATCAATTTGATGGTTGAATTTGTCGGGCAAACAATAAACGAAGACGGTAAGTCCTATCTTGATATAGTTCCTGCAATTCAGTTTATTATTAATAGTCAGGCACGAATAGATATAGCATACCGACAAGAGTTGGTAAGTTCAATGTTAAGAACTGCTCCAAATGGTTTTTATTTTAATCTCGAATACAACTTTTTTAATGCATTCAAATAATTAGTATGAATTATGCAATTTAAATAGTACAGATTGTAACGTACTAAAAAACAATATTTTGTATAATTATAATGCAGAAATTAATCTGCAATTTAAATCAAATAAAAAAATGAAAAAAGTAATCTTTTCAGCTGTAATAATGGCTTTCGTATTGGTTTCTTGTAACCAAAAAAACAAAGAGGAAAACACGGTGACAACAGTAGAAACTGACACCGTAATGCACACAGATTCCACCACGATGGATCATTCTAAAATGGAGAATCACGAAAAAATGTATGCATGTTCAATGCATCCTGAAGTACAAGGTAAGCTAAATGACAAATGCTCAAAATGTGGTATGGATTTGACTGAGCCTGTTCCAGAGAAAGAGGAATAAAAATAAATAAATTTTAAATTAACCTTGTTATAGTGCTAGCAGGGTTAGTTTGCATTTTTTAATTAAATCGATATATATGAAACTTTACATCAAGAATATGGTATGCAGTCGCTGTAAATTAGTAGTCAAGTCTGTGTTTGAAAGTGAAGGAATTAATCCTATTTACGTGGAATTAGGCGAAGTTGAATTACACAATGAAATTAACGAAAATCAAAAAAGTGAACTAGTAAAAAAACTTCGTGCCGTTGGCTTTGATTTAATCGATGACAGAAAAAGTAAAACCATCGATAAGATTAAAACATTGATTATTGATTTGGTTCAGAACAAGAGCAATGATTTGAAAATTAATTTATCCAACTACCTTTCACAAGAACTGCATCAAGACTATAATACCCTGAGCAATTTATTCTCCGAAGTCGAAAATACTACTATCGAAAAGTATTTCATCAATCAGAAAATTGAAAAAGTAAAAGAGTTAATTATGTATGATGAACTCTCATTAAGTGAAATTGCTTATTCTTTAAATTACAGTACGGTTTCACATTTGAGCAATCAATTCAAAAAAGTAACTGGCTTTTCGCCAACCTACTTCAAGAATATAAAAACCATTAAAAGAAAGCAAATAGAAGATTTATAAATTTTGCATATCAAACCCAAAATTATGCAAATGCAAAAATCGGTTATGATAGAAATTTGTATTAAAATTATAAAAGATGATACATACTTACAACATTACCGGAATGACTTGCGATGGTTGTCGCGCTAAAGTCGAAAAAACGTTGAATACTATTGAAGGTATTGAAGCAAAAGTTTCATTAAATCCACCATTAGCAACAATAACTATGGAAAAGCACATTCCAACAGAAAAGCTACAGGAAGCTTTGACAGCAGTGGGAAAATACACCATAGAAATGAGCAACGGTAAAACCAAGGAGCATAGTACAACGAATGAAACTTCGGAAAAATCATGTTGCTCCATGCATTCCAACGATCATAAAAAAGAAACTGTTATTCCAACCAATACCCAAGGGAAGTATTATTGCCCAATGCATTGCGAAGGCGAAAAAGTGTACGACAAGGCAGGCGATTGTCCTGTGTGTGGAATGGATTTAGTTAAAGCACCAGAGTTAATGGTGAGTAAAACGTTATATACGTGTCCAATGCATCCCGAAGTAATTCAAGAAGGTTCTGGTTCATGTCCTATTTGCGGAATGGATTTAGTTCCAATGGAACCAAGCGAAAGCGAAGACCAGAAAACGTATAAAAATTTGGTTAAAAAAATGAAAATTGCGGTCGTATTTACCGTTCCCATTTTTACAATTGCAATGATAGAAATGGCACACAATAATCCTTTACTAAAACTAATGGATGCTTCAAAATGGAATTGGGTACAATTAATTCTTTCACTACCTGTTGTTTTTTATGCTTGTTGGATATTTTTTGTACGGGCCTGGAAGTCAATAATTACATGGAATTTGAATATGTTCACTCTTATCGGAATTGGTACAGGAGTGGCGTTTCTCTTTAGCTTGGTCGGAATGTTTTTTCCGGATATTTTTCCAAGTGAATTCAAGACGGAACACGGCACAGTACTATTATACTTCGAAGCGACAACAGTTATCCTGACTTTAGTTTTATTGGGACAATTGTTAGAAGCCAGGGCACACAGTCAAACTAGCGGTGCTATAAAAGAATTATTAAAACTAGCACCTACAGAAGCGACTTTGGTAATTGGCGGAAGCGATAAAGTAATCTCAATCCACGACATCAAAAAAGGTGACTTACTACGAGTAAAACCCGGAGATAAAATTCCTGTAGATGGAAAAATAACCGATGGCGAAAGTAGTATTGATGAAGCCATGATTACAGGCGAGCCGATACCAGTTGACAAAAAGAAAGACGATAGTGTAATTGCCGGAACAATAAATGGAAACAAATCATTTGTGATGATAGCTGAAAAAGTAGGTTCTGAAACATTGCTTTCTCAAATTGTTCAAATGGTAAATGATGCTTCTCGTTCGAGAGCGCCAATTCAAAAATTAGCCGATAGTATCGCAAAATACTTTGTGCCAATTGTTGTGATTATTTCGATAATTACCTTTTTCATTTGGGCAAAGTTTGGCCCCGAACCGGCTTTAGTCTATGGTTTTATAAATGCTATCGCAGTACTAATCATAGCGTGCCCTTGTGCTTTGGGCTTGGCAACGCCTATGTCAGTAATGGTAGGCGTTGGTAAAGGGGCACAATCCGGGGTTTTAATAAAAAATGCCGAAGCTTTAGAGAATATGAACAAGGTCAATGTGTTAATTACTGATAAAACAGGGACCATTACCGAAGGAAGACCATCTGTAGAGAAAGTTTATTCATCCAATAACAACGAGGATGATTTATTACAAAGCATTGCTTCTATAAACCAATACAGTGAACATCCATTAGCACAAGCAGTAGTAAATTATGCCAAAACAAAATCTATTGCTCTAATAGAAGTAAAAGATTTTGAAGCCATTACAGGAAAAGGGGTTACAGGAACTGTGACCAATAAAAAAGTAACATTAGGGAATAAAAAGCTAATGGAACAAGTCAAAGCAACAGTTTCTGACGATTTAGAAAACAAGATTATTGCCGAACAAAAACTAGGAAAAACAGTTTCCTATATAGCAGTAGATGGCATTGCAGTAGGATTTGTATCAATTACTGATGCAATTAAAACATCGAGTGCAGCAGCTATAAAAGAACTAATGCGTCAAGGTGTAGAAGTAATTATGCTAACCGGTGATAATGTCAATACAGCCAAAGCAGTTGCAGATGAATTGGGTTTATCATCATATAAAGCAGGATGCCTACCCGAAGACAAATTAAATGAAATTAAACGTTTACAATCCGAAGGAAAAATTGTAGCGATGGCAGGCGATGGTATAAATGATGCGCCTGCGTTAGCACAAGCCGATATTGGAATAGCAATGGGAACTGGAACAGATGTAGCCATAGAAAGTGCAAAAATCACTTTAGTAAAAGGAGATTTACAAGGCATCGTAAAAGCTAAGAATTTAAGCCATGCTGTGATGAGAAACATCAAGCAAAATCTGTTTTTTGCCTTTTTCTATAATGTATTGGGTGTGCCAATCGCAGCTGGAGTATTATATCCTTTTTTCGGAATTTTATTATCACCGATGATTGCAGCTTTAGCAATGTCTTTTAGCTCAGTATCAGTTATTGTAAATGCGTTACGATTGCGAAATTTAAAACTTTAAATAAAATATAATGAAAAAAATAGTTCTTATAATAATCATCTTTTCAATCGGATTTTTTGCAAATTCACAAGTAAAAAAAGAAATACAACAAACTTTTTATACCTGTGTCATGCATCCGGAAATTCATTCACCAAAACCTGGAAAATGTCCAAAATGTGGGATGGGATTAGTGAAAGAAAAAGCTAAACCGATTAAAAAAGCGGTTGTAAAAAAACCAGTTGCTACAAAAAAAGTGATTTCTGAAACAAAAAAAGAAGTTTCAGAACCAATAAAAGAAACTCCAAAAATTGTTGAAGTTCCAAAAGAGAAACCTATATCTGAAATCAAAAATGTAGTTAAAACAATAGCTAAAACGGTTCGATATGATTTATACGTTCGAGATACTTTAGTAACTATTGGTAATAAACCTACTAGAGCAATTGCAGTAAACGGTCAAATTCCAATGCCTACGCTAACATTTACGGAAGGCGATACAGCCGAAATCTATGTTCATAACGAATTAAAGGAAAGCACATCATTACATTGGCACGGATTATTTCTACCCAATAAGGAAGATGGTGTACCTTATCTAACGCAGATGCCAATAGAGCCAGGAACAACGCACAAATATACGTTTCCAATTATACAACACGGAACCCATTGGTACCATAGTCATTCGGGGTTACAGGAGCAAATCGGAATGTACGGTTCAATGATTTTAAATAAAAAACTCGAAGACGAAACCTTCAGGAAAGGTATTGACGACTTGCCAACAGTTCCGGTAATTTTAAGCGAATGGACCGATGTAAATCCTAATAATGTACATAGAATGTTACACAACGCTACCGATTGGTTTGCCATTCAAAAAGGAACTACCCAAAGTTATGCAGAAGCCATACAACAAGGTCACTTTAAAACTAAAATAGCGAACGAATGGAAACGAATGAATGCTATGGATGTTAGCGATGTGTACTATGATAAGTTCCTAATCAATGGTAAAAGTAACAGTCTGTTATCCCAATTCAAAGGTGGCGATAAAGTGCGTTTACGTATTTCAAATGGTGGTGCATCAACCTATTTTTGGTTAACCTATGCAGGTGGCAAAATTACAGTTGTAGCCAATGATGGTAACGATGTTGAGCCTGTAGAAGTAGATCGATTATTAATTGCCGTTTCTGAAACCTATGATGTGATTGTTACTATTCCTTCTGATAATACAGCGTTTGAATTCCTTGTAACACCAGAAGACAGAACTAAATCGGCATCACTTTATATTGGCGATGGAGTCAAGCAATTAATATCACCATTACCAAAATTAAAATATTTTGATGGAATGAAAATGATGAACGGAATGATGAAAATGAATGGTGATTTAGACGACATGGGAATGCAGATGTCTTACAATCAAATGGACATGAACGTAGTAATGTACCCAGAAATTACAGGAAAAGCAACATCAAAAAAAGCTGACAAAATGGAAAATATGAAAATGTCTGAACAAGATTACAACAGTAACGAACTTTCAGATATTACGACTTTAAATTATGCCATGCTAAAGTCGCCTACAAAAACAACTCTGCCAAATGATGCACCAGTTAAGGAATTACGTTTTGAATTATCAGGAAATATGAACCGCTATGTTTGGAGCTTGGACAATAAAGTAGTTTCTGAAACAGATAAAATTTTGATTAAAAAAGGTGAAAATGTTAGAATTACATTGTACAACGGATCAATGATGCGACATCCAATGCACCTACACGGACATGATTTTCGTATTTTAAATGGTCAAGGAGACTACGCACCATTAAAAAACATCATCGACATCATGCCAATGGAAATTGATGTTATCGAATTCAATGCAAATGTAGAAGGCGATTGGTTCTTTCACTGCCATATTTTGTACCACATGATGGCAGGAATGGGACGTGTTTTTACCTATGAAAACCAAGAACCAAATCCGTTAATTCTGAATCCAAAATTAGCACAACGAAAACTATTTGGAGAGGATCGTAAATTTCACTTCATGGCAGAAAATGATTTTGCTACTAACGGAAATGATGGTATGGCAATGTTCAGTAACACACGCTGGAGTATTGGTGCTGAATGGAGATTGGGCTACAATGATCATCACGGTTATGAAACAGAAACACATATTGGTCGATATATTGGCAAAATGCAATGGTTAATGCCGTTCATTGGCTTTGATTGGAGGTACAGAGAAATGGAAGATGGGAAAACAGAAGAAAATTTTTTCAATCAGTCCAATACCAAAGATAATCGTTCCGTTTTTAGTGCAGGTCTTGAATATACATTACCCATGCTTATCAAAGCACAAGCAGAGGTGTTCACCGATGGTAATTTCAGATTTCAATTAGAACGAATGGATATTCCTGTTTCGAAAAGAGTTCGTATGGATTTGATGTGGAATACCGATAAAGAATACATGGCAGGATTGCGCTACATCATCAAAAGAAATTTAAGTGCTAGAACTCATTATGATAGTGATATGGGATTTGGCGTAGGTGTAAATTTAAATTATTAAGATTAGCACATAAAATTTCAAGATCATTATCTCATTCAACTGCACAAAAACCGCCTTTAGTCCAAGTATTCCTAAAGTCGGTTCTTTGTTTCATTTCACTAATTACTTTTCCAATAATGAAACCACTTTCTTCCTTTAGTGGAAAAAAAGACGCTTTACATTACGGTTGCCACTCCTTTCCCAACGCTCCTAAAAAAATTACTGGCACAGTTTTTAGAAAAAACACGTATGCTTAGCAACTTGCGCCAGTAATTTTTTTCCCCAAGCTGTGTTACATAATTGAGTATTATAATTCATCACAAAGCGAGTTTAGTGTTTATTGGTTTTTGCAATGAAGTTATAATATCATTTATGTAAAACAGCCGCTTCACCCAACGCGCTTGCCAGTGGCTCCAGGACAACATTTTTTGTAGCTAGTGCGATGGGTTGTCATCCTGAGCTTGCCGAAGGAAAGCTACAAAAAAAACCGTCCTTCGCCACTGTCTTTAACAACGTTCACTATTCCATCTGAAACATTACGGTTATAATTGCCTTTATGAACGTTTTAGGTAACTGTTTTTAGCAACTTTACGCTTAAATCGGTAGTGCTTACATTGCTTTTGTAAGTAATAAAATGGCTTTAAATTTCAGTTGATTTGCCTATGGTAAAAGCCATTTTATTACCCACAAAACCAAAAGAGCCAGCAAGAGTATCTTTTTTATTTGCCAGAAACAACTAGGTAAATTGCTTTTCCATCAGCTCGATGCCTAGCGGTTTCATAAGATTATTCACTTTATCATTCAGAGTAATCTTTCAATTGGAAGAATTGGCATCAAGCCGATAGTAAAATCAATCAGAAACATCACGGTAAGCAAATAAAAAAAATACACTTGCTTTGAGCTGCTGCCAACGCACTAGGTAAGTGTTTTCATTGTTTTTTTGAAGATGCTTCCCATTTTCATAAGATAATTTTCTGCTATCTTAAAACTGCTACTGTCAACTGACTTATAGGCATCCTCAAAAAAACAAATAGATTAAGAAAGAGTATAAATTTCCAAAACAGAAAAATAATTGGAATGCCATTTTATTTATTTTTTCTGTTTTGAAAATTTATACCCTTTCCGAAGAAAACCATCTATCTCATCAACATTTTAAAATTCTGACTTCAACAGAAATTTCTCGATTTAGAAGAAAATAAAAAAATAATAAATAAAAGAAAGTAAAGTTAAGTTCCGGTTTCAAGAAAAACAAGTTCAAGCCCTGCGGGTTTTAGA
>NZ_JAYWDT010000239.1:0-2673 GCF_043779715.1 Flavobacterium sp. | reverse complement strand
CAAAAGACGTATGTAAATGAGTATTTTAAAAGTTTACCAAAAGAATAGAAACATAGAAAAAAAGAGTTGGATAGACCAATTCTTGGTTTCACAAAGCTATGATTTGCTATTATAAAGTGAAACTTCTTGATTAAATTTAAAAAAATAGTAGAATTATTATAAAAAATGGTTAAAGAAGTATTTATTACCGAAACAAACTGCATTACACCCATCGGGTTTGATGTAAATACCAATATTCAAAATATTGAAAGTGGCGTTTCGGGTATTCAATTACATCAAAATACAATGTTGAGTAAACCATTTTATGCGTCAACCATCAATAATGAAGAATTAAATTCGGCTTTCGCCAAAATTTCTCAATCGGAAAATTTTACAAGGTTAGAAAAAATGATGATTTTGGCTTTGCAACCCATAGTTCAAAAATCAAAATTAGATTTGAACAGCAAAGTTGGTTTCCTACTTTCTACAACCAAAGGAAATATTACAGCATTAGGAAATCCCTCAGAGGAGAGTTTTCAAAATGCACATTTACATCAATTAGCAAAAAATATTTCTAAATTTTTCGGATTCAAAACAGAACCGATTGTCGTTTCAAATGCTTGTGTTTCTGGAATTTTAGCAGTTTCAGTTGCCAAAAGATTGATTCAGTGCGAAATGTTCGACAATATATTTGTAGTAGCAGGCGATGAAGTTTCCGAGTTTGTTTTGTCAGGATTCAATTCCTTTCAAGCGATGAGTGATTTGCCTTGCAAACCTTATTCAAAAAATAGAACTGGCGTTTCTCTTGGCGAAGCAACGGCAGCAGTCTTGGTTTCTGCAAACAAAGAAAAGGCTAAAATAAAAATCAGTGGCGATGGTTCTATAAATGATGCCAATCATATTTCTGGGCCATCAAGAACGGGTGAAGGACTTTATCGAAGTATCGAAAGTGCTTTAGCGGAAGCCAAAATAAGCGCAAATCAAATCGATTATATTTCTGCTCACGGAACCGCAACACCTTTTAATGACGAAATGGAAGCTATTGCTTTCAATAGATTGGGATTAGAAAATGTTCCAATAAATAGTCTGAAAGGATTTTACGGACATACTTTAGGAGCTTCTGGATTACTAGAAACCGTTGTCGGAATTCAATCTGTTTTAGAAAATAAATTATTTGTTTCTTTAGGTTTTGATGAGATGGGAGTCAGTCAACCTATTAATATTATCAAAGAAAATCAAGATAAAAATTGCAACTATTTCCTAAAAACAGCTTCTGGTTTTGGTGGTTGTAATACAGCGGTTTTATTCGAAAAAGTAAAATAATGTTAGAAAATAAAACCTATATAGAAACTTTTTGCACCATTCAGAATAATGAAATTATTTTGAACGGAGAAACGATTTTCAAATCGGATTCTGATTTATTTGCTGATTTCTCGAAGAAAGCCTATCAGAATTTCGATATCAATTATCCAAAATTTTTTAAAATGGATAACTTAAGTAAATTGGCTTTTTTAGCTGCCGAATTACTTCTTAAAAACGAAATTGACAATACAAAAGAAAACGACATTGCTTTGGTTTTTGCTAACAAATCATCAAGTTTAGATACTGATGTAAAGTATCAAAACTCCATTTCCGACGAAGAAAATTATTTTCCGTCTCCAGCGGTTTTTGTTTACACATTGCCCAACATTTGCATCGGAGAAATTAGTATCAAACACCAATTGAAAAGTGAAAATTCTTTTTTTATCTTTGACGCGTTCAATTCGGAGTTCATGACAAATTACACCAACGTACTTTTGCACACAAAAAAAGCAGAAAAAGTACTTTGCGGTTGGGTCGAATATTATAACGAAGAATACAAAGCATTCCTTTATTTGGTTACCAATGAAGGGAAAACAGAATATAAAAAACAAACAATAGAAAATTTATATAACAAATAATATGGAAGCGTTAAAACAAGAATTAAAAGCAAAAATCATTGAAGTTCTAAACTTAGAGGATATAAATGTAGCAGATGTAAAAGATGATGATGCCTTATTTGGCGACGGATTAGGATTAGATTCTATCGATGCTTTAGAGCTTATTGTTATGCTTGACAAAGATTACGGAATCAAATTAGTAGATCCAAAAGAAGGAAAAAATATTTTCCAATCTATCGAGACTATGGCAGCTTATATCACTGCAAACAGAACAAAATAAGACGATTAGACAATTAGATTTTTAGACTTCTTAGATTTAAGTATTGTCTAAAAATCTAAGAAGTCTAAAAATCTAACAATCTAAGTAAGCCTAATGAATAAAGGAGTTGCAATCACGGGAATGGGAATTATTTCTGCAATCGGAAATTCGGTTGAAGAAAACTTTGCGTCATTACTAAATAACAAAACGGCAATTACCACCATCGAAAATATTTCGACGGTACATGCTGATTTGAGAAAAGTGGGTGAAATCAAGAAAACCAACCAAGAGTTAGCTGATGAACTTCAACTTCCTTCGGATAATAATTTTTCGAGAACCACTATGATTGGTGCCATTGCAGCCAAACAAGCAGTTGCAAATGCAGGAATTACTTCGATAAATGAATACAAAACGGGATTAATTTCCGCAACCAGCGTTGGCGGAATGGATATGACCGAAAGATATTATTACGATTATTTCGAAAAGCCAGAAACTATCAAATACATTAGTTGTCAT
>NZ_JAYWDT010000238.1:0-5819 GCF_043779715.1 Flavobacterium sp. | reverse complement strand
AATTGCTCAAAAAGCTAAATTCTATTACGATGAAACTTTGCGCTTAGCTACAAACCTCACAAGTTTAGATGAAATGAAAAAAAAGTTCAAAATAAGTTTCGTTGAAAATTGTGAGCAAAACTCTGATTTTGAAGGAAACGATAAAATCAATTTTGACTTTTATGTTAATGAAAGAGTCGAAATCTACAATAGTATTTTTGATAAAGAATGCAAGGAAATGAGTTAATTTAATTCTTTCTTTTTAATATTTTTAAAATAACGCATCTTAATAAAACTCTACATTTCTCTCTTCTCATAATAATTCACCATCAAATCTACAAACTTACTATAACTTTCTAGTCCGTCTTTTTGTTGGTTTAGTTTTAAGAAATTATCATAAAAAATCTTAAACCCAGTATCTATAAATGTTTCGTGGCTTTCCCAAAAATCTTGACTTTCTTGGTAGTTTTTCAGAATTCCTGGATTGATGGTTTTTAGTAATTTTTCAAATATTTCAGGGTTTCTAACTTCCCAATTAAACAAACAATAACGCAAAGCGTAACTGTAACCTGAATATTTAAAATATAAATCTTCTTCTTTTGTAGAAGTCAAAAAACTAATAAAATTACACTCACTTTCGCTGGCATAACCCATTTGGTGCGCCATTTCGTGACAAACCGTGCTTGGGAAATTATACATCGGAATCATGTCATTTACTTGCGCTTCATTGGTAAACGGATTCAAATAACCGCCAAAACCCATGTAAGTTAACGGATAACTAAACAACGATTTCTTCTGACTCGGAACGTCATAAGTAAAAAATGAATACTCTTTAAACAACTTCTCGTAAGCAACAATCGATTTGTCAAAAATTTGATTTTGATTATAAATAGTTGTTACTTTTTTTGCAGTATCATTCGTAATTTGAAATTGAATTTCGTTGGTTTTTACTATTAACTTTTCAGTGAAATCGAGCAATTGTTCATCTGAATATTCTCTTTTTATATTCATTTTTTCAAAAAGTGGTACTCGATAATAATTGAAAGCCCACAAAATATGAAACACAAAATAAGCAACCGAAACAAAACCTAAAACGGATAATGCTTTATTTTTCCAATTCTCTTTTCGGTTTTTGCAAAACCAATAAATCGTCCAAAAAATTAAAATTCCATATAAAACATCTCCAAACGAAAACGGAATCCAGCCCAAACAAGTACGAGAAAATTTCGAGATTATTGGATATATTCCGTTACTGTAATTTTTTTCGATAAAATCAGGAAAAAAAGTAAGTAGCTTCAATCCAATAATTTGAATTAATAGAAATAGCGGAAGTAAGTATTTTCTGTTCACAAAAATGTTTTAAAAACGTAAATATAATCACAAATCAATTTACAAAGAAAATAAACTTTGTAACTTTACGCCTTTGAAACTTTGAAACTAAAAAAATAATGAGCCAAGAAATAAGAAACCTTGAACCAAAAGACCTTTGGAACAAATTTGCCGATTTAAATGCAGTCCCTCGTCCTTCTAAAAAAGAAGATCGAGTAATCGAATTCATGAAAAACTTTGGAAATAGTTTAGGATTAGAAACTTTTGAAGATGATATTCGCAACGTAATTATCCGAAAACCAGCAACTGCAGGAATGGAAAACCATAAAGCATTAGTTTTGCAAGGACATTTAGACATGGTACACCAAAAAAATGGTGATACTGTTTTCGATTTCGACAAACAAGGAATTGATATGTATGTAGATGGCGACTGGGTTCGTGCTCGCGGAACTACGCTTGGTGCCGATAACGGTCTTGGAGTAGCTATGATTATGGCAATTTTAGAAAGCAAAACTATCAAACATCCAGCGATTGAAGCTTTATTTACTATTGATGAAGAAACTGGAATGACTGGTGCTTTAAACCTAAAAGGTGGTATTCTTCGTGGTGATATTCTTTTGAATATGGATACTGAAGAAGATGACGAAATAGACATAGGTTGCGCAGGTGGAATCGATGTGACTGCTACTCGTTCTTATAACGAAGAAGAAACTCCAGAAGGTTCTGTAGGTTATATGATTACTGTAAAAGGTTTGAATGGCGGACATTCAGGAATGGATATTCACAAAGGTTTGGGTAATGCAAACAAAATAATGAATCGTTTGTTATTTGATGGATTTGAGAATTTTGGATTACAAGTTGCCGAAATAAACGGTGGAAGTTTGCGTAATGCAATTCCTCGTGAAAGTGTTGCCAAAGTGATCGTTGCAGGAATGTATGACGAAGCTTTTGCGTTTGATATGCAAGAAATTATTGATGATATTAAAACTGAGTTCAAAACAACCGAACCAAACCTTACTATCGAAATTGTAAAAAGCGATTTGCCTAGTAATGTAATGGATTTAGGCGTACAAGAAGGACTAATTCGTTCTATTTATGCTGCTCATAATGGTGTTTACAGAATGAGTGCTGACATGGAAGATTTAGTAGAAACTTCAAACAATATTGCTCGTGTCATTGTAAAAGATGGTGAAATTTCGATTCAAAATTTGACACGTTCATCAGTTGAAACGTCTAAGTTTGATTTAGCAAATGCTTTGCGTTCTGCTTACGAACTGTTTGGTTGCGAAGTAAATCTTGCGGGTTCTTACCCAGGCTGGACACCTAATGTAAAATCGGAAATTCTTGATTTATTAGTTAAAATTTACGAAAAACAAAACAACCAAAAACCAAAAGTTGTTGCTTGTCATGCTGGATTAGAATGTGGAATTCTAGGAACAAATTATCCAGATATGGATATGATTTCTTTTGGACCAACTATTCATGGTGCTCACTCTCCAGACGAAAGAGCTTCGATAAAATCTTCTCAGAAATTTTATAAATTTGTATTAGAGATTTTAGAGAACATTCCTGTGAAATAGTAGTTTTAAAAAAATATTAATACTAAAAAAACGCATCATAAAAAATTATGATGCGTTTTTTTTAACTAACAATATATAAATCTAACTCAAGAAAATCAGTATCAAAATAGGAAATATTAGACCGGCCAAAGCCAGTTTCCAACCACGTCGCTTGAAAGTAAATTTTCCTGCTGGTATCATAATTGCTCCTGTAATTGCGATAATTATTAATGAAATTCCGAAAATATCTGAATAATAAATCCACCAGTTAGAATCGGTTTTATGCAACTTCATCGTTTGGCTTATAAATGGTGTTTTGAAAAATGATACTATTTCGCCTTTTCCGGTTTTCATATCAATTTCGACATCATGCTTTTCAAAAGAGATTTTAAAAGTTCCTTTTTTTACATTATGACGACGCATTTTATCATCTATCCCTAATGTTTTGCCTAAGTTTTCAGCATATTTTTCGTTAATTTCACTTTCTAAAGGCAATTTCACTTCAATCGCTTTAGTTTCGGTCGTATATTTTTCGGGATGCCAATGTTCTCTGTGGTTCATTAATACGCCAGAAAAGGCAAAGGAAATAATTAATCCGATATAAAAATAACCTAAATCTCGATGTAAGTTTCTTGCTTTTATTAGTTTCATTTTTTTAGAATTTATATTTTATGCTTGTCATTACTTGACGTGGAGCTATTGGATTTACACTGTAATTTTCGTGAACTGTATAGTTTAATTCATTAGTTACATTAGATAATTTACATAATACTGAGAATTGTTTCCAAGTGTAACCTACAGAAGCATCAACAGTTGCGTAGCCTTCTAATGGAATATCACGGTCTCTGATGGTTACAACGTAAGTAGCGGGTGTTGTTGCCGGTGTAACTGGCGTCCATACATAGTCATCATTCCAACCGCCAAAACGGTTTCCAATATAGTTTCCGATTGCTCCAAAAGAAAGTCCTTTTAATACCCCAGAAGGCAAAGTATAGAAAAAGCTTAGATTAGCTGTATTTTTTGGAGTCCTTACTACACGATCTCCTGTAACAAAACTTCCGTGTGTTCCCGAAGTATTAGTATAACGCATATCGTTGTAGCTGTAACCAACGATGATATTTAAGCCCTCTATTGGTCTTGCAGTAACGTCAATCTCAACTCCTTTACTTTTTGTTCCTCCACCTAAAACTTTTATATTAGAATCGGTATTAATTGACCCATTCGCTTTAAATTCAGCAGTTTGTGCTAAATTACTATTTGTAATTTGATATAATGTAATGTTTGTGCTTAAAACATTTTTCCAAAAATCTTTTTTAACACCAACTTCAAATTGATCTATAACAGAAGGTTTAATGGCCTCATTAAAAACAGTATTTCCTGTGTTTGGTGTAAAAGAGTTGGCATAACTAGCAAACAAAGAAATGTCTTTTGTAGGTTGAAATACCAATCCTGCTTTTGGAGAAAATGCTACGTCTTTACGCTTTGGAGTTTCAACTACTGTATTAGCAACCAAGTCGTAAGTATTAACTTCGGCTTCTTGCCATGACCAACGCAATCCAGCTAAAACTTTAATTTTTTCTGTAATGGACACTAAATCTTGTGCATAAACTCCAAAACGGTTAGTTTCTGTATTTACTCTTCTAGTGTTAGTAGAATTTGGAATAGCTCCTCCTTGATTAAAATTATCAAAATCGAAAATATTACCACTGCCATAAGTTGTAGGACTAAATACAAATGTATTTGATTCAAGAAGTGCGTTTTCAAAATCGACACCTGTAAATAATTGATGTTTTACACTATCTGTAAGAAATGTTCCTTGCAAACTAAGTTGTTGGCTTGTGATTTGTTCTAGGTTTTTATTTTCTCCAAGCGGTCTATTCCAGTTTCCATAAGTTGCTGGAGCTTCCGAAGGCACCACACGTTCAGTTCCTTTTGAAGTTCTGCTATAATCTTGAAACGAAGTATTGAAATTTAATTTCCAATTGCTATTAAAATCATGCTTTACCAATGCCGAAACACTAGCTTGTTTTGTTTTTCCGTTAGACCAAGTAGCTCCTAAATATGTATTACGAGATAAGTTTACAATATCTTTTTTAATAACTCCAGTACCAAAATCTGGTGTCCAATTGTCATTTAAATAATCTCCTTGTAAAGTAATTTCTGTTTTTTTACTTACTTTAAAAAGAAAGGAAGGATTAATATAGTAACGTTCTTTTGTTACAACATCTCTAAAACTTTCAGAGTTTTCGTAAGAACCTGTAAATCTATAAGCAATAACATTACTTAAAGGACCATAAATATCTACCGATGGTTTGTAGAAAGAATAACTTCCTATTTGCATAACAACTTCTCCTCCTTTTGTAAATGATGGAGATTTAGTAACCATATTTAGAATTCCTCCTGGAGCAACATTACCGTATAACAAAGCTGCACTTCCTTTTAGGACTTCTACTTTTTCTAAAGAAGAAACTTCAGGAATAGATCCACTATTAAAACGAAACCCGTTTTTAAACATATTGTTGGCTGACATATCGTATCCTCTTGAGTAAAAAGATTCTTGCGCACCACCACGAGCAGAACTTACATAAACACCATTTACGTTTTTTACAACATCACTTAATCGAACGCTTTGTTGTTGTCCTATAGTTTCAGAACCAACCACTTGTATGCTTTGTGGTAAGTCCATAGGTTTTATTCCTGATCTTGTTAGCGATGCAGGAATTTTTTGTTGATTTGAAATAATCGAAACTTCATCAAGGATTTGTCCTTTTTTATTTTTTACGGTATCATTTACCATAATTTGATTTTCTGAAAAATCATTATTTACTTGAGAATTGTTTGAATCTTGTGCAAAACTTGTAGCACAAAATAACAATACTAATGACGGGAACAAAATATATTTACACATTTATTTAGAATAAGTTAAAATAACGATGCAAATGTAAAACCTAG
>NZ_JAYWDT010000237.1:0-5821 GCF_043779715.1 Flavobacterium sp. | reverse complement strand
TATGTATTCTAGTATTGAATGTGTTATTTGTGTAAATGAATCAAAATATTCAATTTTAGAAGCTTTGATATTTAATAAAAAACGTACTGGAAATGTATTAAATAATCATTCAGGAGTTGATGTTTTTCAGTTTTTAAAACAGTATGTACAGATATTAAACACTGATTTATTAACGTATATAAGTGAAGATTTTAGCTGGTGTAAAAGAGTTGATAAGTCTATAGGTTTGAATAATTAGATACCTCGCCCCACTCTGCGAAGAGTAAACAAACTTAGTACGGCTCTACGAATGTCTCAGACTTCGCAGCCACAAACTAAGTAATAATATACTGCGAGATAGGGATACCATCGCAGAGCATAGTTGATATTGTAATAGAACTTTTCTTAAAACAAAAAAATCCCGATTGCTCGGGATTTTTATATTTATAAAACTTAATTTCTTAGTTAAATTGTGCTCTGTTATCTTCGATAGTAGCATCTTTCTTAAGTGCACCGTAAACTCTTCCTGGAGCAGATCCTTTCGACTGTCCGTTTAGTCTTGTTACAATGTCTTTATAATCAGTAACAGCTGGTGCTTTTGTACTAGATTTTACTTTGATTTTAAACACTCCAGAGTCTCCGTCGATAGTTTGAGAAACAACGCCTGGTTTTAGAGAAAATGCAGTTCCTACTACTCTAGGTTCTGCACCAATAGTTTGTATGTAAGAATTTGCAGCAACTACATCTAAAGCTTCTTTTACAGGAGAACCTGTAGCTTTTGAAACTGCTTCAAGTGTGCTTCCAGCCATTTTTACCTTAATTAATTCTGCTTTCTTTTCGTTTCTTAATTTAGGCCCAACAGCAATTTTTGCATCTTCAATAGTTAACAAACCAGCTTCGTTTACTTTCTTCAAACGAGCAATTACATGACCTGCAGGAATATTGAAACGTTTTACTTCTCCTTCTTTTGCACCAAATGCCCAACGAACAATTTCTCTTTGACTTCCTACACCTTGAACATTTTCGTCAAGTGCTAATAGTTTAGCTACTGGAGCAACTGTTAGTTTCATTTCTTTAGCAGCAACATCAAATGCTTTTTCGTTTGCAGCCATTTCAAATTTAGTTGCAGTTGTAAATATTTGATCGCTTGTTGCTTCTGATGGTGAGATTTTTTGTGCAATTGTAGCCAAACGAACTGCATCTTGTTTGTCTGTTACATTGATGATATGAAAACCAAAATCAGTTTCTACCAATCCAATCTTTCCAACTGGGTTTGAGAATACAAAATCATTAAACGGTTTTACCATTTGTCCTTGGCTAAAATAACCTAAATCCCCACCTTGTTGAGAAGATGAATCGTCAGAATTTGTATAAGCCAACATTTGAAATGCCGATGGATTTGCTAAAACTTGAGCTAATAATGATCCTGCTTTTGCTTTTGCTTGCTCTTTTGTTCTTTTTTCTTTTTTATTTGGTACTTGTGTTCCTTCATAACTAATTAAGATATGACTAGCTTTTACATTTGCACTCGCTTTTCTTCCTAAAGTTCTTGTAAGACAGTAGTAATCGCCAAACATATATGGTCCGTAAACTTGCCCTGGTGCTAAATTAAATAATGCTTCTGCATGCTCTGCTGGCAAATCTTTTTTAGCAACATAAGTAGAATCGTATTTTATATCTGAATTTGCATTAACAAACTCTACTAAATTTGGAGTGTTTTTAAATCCAACTTTAGCTTCGTTTACATCTGCAGTTACTGGATTGTCTTCAACAGAGTTTAATAATCCGTTTACTTTGTCTTCTACTACTTTTTTGTCTTCTGCTGATGCTTTGTCTTCTATTAAAACGAATTCCAACTCACGAGATTCGTCAGCTTTGTATTTCTTTTCGTCTTTTTTCATAAAAGCTATTAGTTCAGCATCTGTTGGTTCTACCTTTTTGTCATCGATAGTTGAATATGGTACAGAAACTACATCGAAAGTAACTTTGTTGTTTTCTAATTCGTAGTTGAATTTTGCTTCTGCTTGTGTTGTATAAAAACCTGATTGAACCATCGTGTTATACATTTGCTCTGTAGCATTTTGCATAATTCTTTTTTCGTCCTCTAACCATTTACCCCATTGTTCTGGGTTACCTTTTTTTAGAGATAGTAATGCTTCATTAAATTTTGCCTTGTCAAATTTCCCGGCAGCATTCAAAAATTGTGGCGTTTGTGCGAATTGAGGATCTTCTTTAATTATATTAATTAATTGGTCATCACCTATACGCAAGCCTAATTTTTCGCATTGTTTTTCTAGCAAAACTCTTCTTACTTCTTGATCCCAAACACCATTTGTAGCTTGCATGATAGACATGTTTTGCCCTTGCTGGCTTTTTTGAGCCATGTCTACTTTACCTCTAAATTCTTCAAAAGGAATATCGACACCATTTATTGTTCCTGCATTTCTAGAGGTTTGTCCGAAACCACCATTTTCGATTAATGCACCAATTATAAATGCAAATAATGCTAATCCTACTACTGCTATAACTAGAAACGATTTTTGTCTAATTTTTGATAAAACTGCCATTTTCTTAAAATATTTTTTATTCAGTGAGCGAAAATACGATTATCTATCAAATATCAAAAGACTAAAGCTTTTATTTTGATAGAAAGTTTAATTTTTTATTGATTCTTGTCTTGGTCCTCAAATTTTTTAGCAAATTTCCTGCGAAAGAAAAACATAAATACCGCAGTAGCAGCAAGTATAAAGCTTAAATAAGGCATATCTGTGCCTGAGTTTAATTTTGAAAATCCGTCGTATGCAAAAAATATTGCTGCAACTAAATATACGTATTGTGTGTATTTTAAATAATTCATTTTTCTGTTTTTTTAAATACTATAAATTCCTGTTATACTTTGCGTGTCTAAAACCTTGAAATCTTTACTAAAATCTATTCCCAATCCTTCTATAACACTTCCTTTGTTTGTAAATTTATATGCTTTTTGAGTAAAAAACCATTCGTTTTTCTGGTCGTAATACAATTGCTCTGTTTCGAGAATTTTTCCGTCATGTGTGGTTATTTTTACTTTCCCTCTCAAGTCGATTAAATTCGAATTTGTATAAGAAATTGCATAATTCGATGTTACAAAACTTTTGTTTCCTTGCTCGTCATAAATAGTGACTTTTATTCCCTTTGGAAATTCAGTAAATGGGAATTCTAAATGAGAGAAATCTAACATTTGTGGCGACACTAAAACTGCTTTTATTTTTCCAGAATCGGTGTATTTCAAATTAAAATCTTTGGCTTCACCAACGGGATTAAACTCGACAACGTTTATTTTTCGAACTTCATTAATATTACTTTCACAAGAAATAAAAAAAAGTGTTGCTACAGTAAGTAACAGCACTTTTTTTATTGTTTTTAATATTTGAAATTTTATTGTCATTTATTGAAATTAGTCGTATTTACGTTTTACAAACCATCTGTCATTAAACGATAAACCAATTGAAATATTCATATAGTTTTCTTGAATAAGACCTGCATTTGTAGTTCCTCTTTTTCCGTATTCTAATCCAACATTAATATTAGAAAAACTACCACCCACAGGCATTCCAAGTCCTAATGTAAGCGCAGTATCATTTATAGATTTGTTATTAATTACTAAACCTGTGTTTTCATGACGAAAACCTGCTCTGTAAGTTATTTTGTTTAAATAATTCGAAAAAGAATTGTAATTAGGTGTATAATACCCTCCTAATGCTATTTTTGTTGCGTTTTCGAAAGATACATTTGAAGCATATATGTTTCCGAAATTACTCGACCCTTGAAATGTAGATTCGAAACCTACAAACCATTTCTTAATTTCGCCAAGTCCTGCTCCAAAAGCAAATTTAGCAGGTATTTTTATATTAGAATCTGCAACAGGAACTTCTTGAGACCCTCCAATAACTGGGTTATATGGTATTGTTGAAGTGGTTCTTGTGTTTTTAGATTTTAAATTTGTTGATGGAGAAAAAGTAGCACTAGAAATTAAATCATATTTTTTTAGTTTCGATTTATAAATCGCACCACCATTAAAATTTACACCATTAAGTGTAGAAGTGTTTACCTCTATTGTAGCAAATTGAATATTACTTCGTGAATAAACGGAATTGGTTTCTATTTTTCCGAAATTGTATCCCAAATCTGCCCCGACACTTAGTTTAGGCGTAATTTTATATCCCGCTCCCACAAACACCTTGTTTACACCTCCGCTTCCGTTGTATGCTGAAGTTTCAGAAACAATTTCCGAAGATGGTAATGTAATATTTTTCTCTTTTTTAATTTTATAACCAACAGCCGAATAAGGCATTAACCCTAAACTCAAACCTAATTTTCCAGCAGGAAAAGCCATAACAAGATAATCTAGCGTGGTTCTTCTAGCTTTTTCTGTTGCGGTTTCGTTTTTTAATTTTACAGTGTTATATGTACCTGCAACTCCAAATGTAGTTAGCTTTAATGCTGATAATGAAGCTGGATTTTGTAAATTTATATGAATACTATCTGGCAAAATTCCTAGACCTCCCATAGATTTATTTTCTACAGTTCCCTGAAATTTTACAACTCCAATTCCGTAGTAAGAATAAGGCGAAGCGGTACCTTCTTGAGCAAAACTATGAAGCGAAAGCAGTATAAAACTACTTAATAAAAATTTTTTAATCATTTTTTATTTGATATTGATAAAGATTGTTCAAACTCTCTAAAAGAAAATTTGAATTGGCAAATATGGTATTTTTTAATCGTTTAGCCAAAAAATTAGCGTCTCCACCAGTTAAAATTATGATAAAGTTTTCATTTTTGCTCATTAAGGAGTTAATATAACCTTCTATTTCGAAAGTCAAACCATTTATCACACCCGAATGTAGAGACTCGTTTGTAGAGTTTCCTATTATATTTTCTGGTTCTTCGATGCTTAACAAAGGTAGTTTTGCCGTATAATTGTGCATCGCTTCATATCGCAAACGAATTCCTGGAGAAATTGCGCCACCTTGGTAATTGTTGTTTTCGTCAACAAAATCATAAGTAACACAAGTTCCAGCATCAATTATCAGTCTATTTTGTTTTGGAAATTGTAAAACTGCGCCAGCCGCCAAAACCATTCTATCAATACCTAATGTACTTGGCGTTGCATAATTATTCTGAAAAGGAAAGGTGCTTTCTCGAGAAATAAAATAAATTTTTACCCGATTAGAAAACGATTCGAAAGCTTGTTTTTCTAGTTTTCCTACCGAAGCCACTACTAAAACCGCTATTTCTTTGTTTAAATTTAAAATATTTTCAATTTCTGTCTGAAAATTTTCGATTGAAAAAACAAAAGCTTCAATGAGCGTATTGTTCTCAAAAACAGCACTTTTAATCCTCGTATTACCTACATCTATCGTTAGAATCATTTGTTTAATATTGATTTTGCAAAGGTACGAATAGATTTTTTTAAAAAATTGTTTTGGATAAACGAAAAATCATTCTATATTTGCACCCGCATCAAGCGACGGTACCTTAGCTCAGATGGTAGAGCAATGGACTGAAAATCCATGTGTCCCTGGTTCGATCCCTGGAGGTACCACAAAACCCGAATAGCAATATTCGGGTTTTTTGTTTTTAATTCTATTTCTGTATGGGCACGGATTGCAAATCTGCACTATCTGGGAAAAACGATAAAAACATAAAAAATAATGATTATGAGAATTAAAATATTTTTGAGTTTGGTGCTAGTTATGATTAGTTTTTGTAATTGTGAAAGCGGAATTCAGAGAGAAACTCAAAAGAGGATACTTTCACATAAACAATTCATTAAAGAATTTTCTTTTAAGGAATAGTGGTT
>NZ_JAYWDT010000236.1:0-5862 GCF_043779715.1 Flavobacterium sp. | reverse complement strand
TGCAAAAAGGCGAAAAAGTAACATTTTTATTTCCATCACACATGGCATTTGGGTATCACGGCGACAACAAAAAAATAGGAACAAACGAACCGCTAATTTGTACAGTAACCTTAAATGACATTAAACCATTTTCAAAGACAACTGAAAATTAAAATTAATTAACTATATTTTTTTAACAATGAATAAAATAACAAAATTAGTATTAAGCCTCACAGCATTAGTATTGTTTTCATGCAACCCACAACACGATAAATTATCTGATGGTCTTTATGCCGAAATAGAAACTGATAAAGGCAATATTTTACTACAATTAGAATTCGAAAAAACACCCGTAACCGTTGCAAATTTTGTTGCACTTGCCGAAGGAACAAATACTTTGGTAAACGAGAAATTTAGCGGAAAACCTTTTTATAACGGATTAAAATTTCATAGAGTCATTGCCGATTTTATGATTCAAGGTGGAGATCCTGACGGAAATGGTTCTGGTGGTCCAGGTTACAAATTTAAAGATGAATTCGTAGAAGATTTAAAAATGGATAAAGCAGGAATTCTTGCTATGGCAAATGCTGGTCCTGAAACTAACGGAAGTCAATTTTTCATTACTCACAAAGAAGCCAATTATTTGAATGGTCGTCATACCGTTTTTGGACATGTTGTAGAAGGTCAAGATGTTGTAAATAAAATAGCTCAAGATGACGAAATTATTAAAATAAAAATTATCCGAAAAGGAGAAGCTGCAAAAAAGTTTGATGCACCAAAAGTTTTTAGAGATTATTTTGAAACACAATTAGTTACTAAAAAAGAAAACGATGCCAAATATGCAAAAGTAATAACCGATAGAGTGGCTTATTTTGCAACTATTAAAGCCAAAGCTACAAAAACAGAATCAGGATTAATGTACATTATTGTTAGTAAAGGAAAAGGAAAAAAACCCGTAGCAGGAACAACTTTCTTTTTTCATTACGCAGGTTTTTTTGAAGATGGAAATCTTTTTGATACCAGTTACGAAAATGTAAGTCGTGATTTTGGAAAATTTGATGCAAACAGAGCCGCGCAAAACGGATACCAACCATTTCCTTTTGAAGCTGGTAAAAAAGACGGTATGATTCCAGGATTTATTGAAGGATTAGAAAAAATGTCCTTTGGAGACAAAGCCGTTGTATTTATCCCTTCTAATTTAGGTTACGGAGCTCAAGGTATGGGAGGCGTTATTCCTCCAAACACCAATTTGATTTTCGAGTTAGAAATGTTAGAAAAAATGCCAAGTAAATAATATAAATATTTTAAAAAAGATGAAAACGAAATTAAACTTATTATTAGTATTTCTTTTAGTTATAGCAAATGGTTATGCCCAAAAAGGAACAAAAACTACAACTGATGGAATATTTGCAGAATTTGATACCTCAAAAGGGAAAATTATTGTGCAATTAGAATATACAAAAACACCTATAACAGTTGCAAATTTTGTATCCTTAGCAGAAGGTACAAATACTATTGTAAAAGCAGATTTGAAAGGAAAACCTTTTTACAACGGATTAAAATTTCATAGAGTAATTGCCAATTTCATGATTCAAGGTGGTGACCCTTTAGGAAATGGTTCTGGAGATCCTGGATATAAATTTAAAGATGAAATTACCGATTTGAAACACACACAAGGAGGAATATTATCGATGGCAAATTCTGGTCCAGCAACAAACGGGAGTCAGTTTTTTATCACACACAAAGACACGCCTTGGTTAGACGGAAAACATACCGTTTTTGGAAGTGTAGTTTCTGGAATGGATGTAATAAATAAAATAGTACAAGACGATGTTATAAATAAAGTTACTATTTCTAGAAATGGTGCTGAAGCCAAAAAGTTTAATGCTTCAAAAGTTTTTGCAGATTATTACGCAACTAAAGGTGATGAAGACAAAAAACAAGCCTTATTAGATGCCGAAAAAAACAAAAAACAAATAGAAGCTGCTGCAGAAGCTAAAAAAGTTTACATGAAACAATATGGTCCAGTTATGGCTGCAAAAGTAGCTTCGTTAGCAAAAACAAGGACTACAGCTACAAAAACACCATCAGGTTTAGAATATACTATTGTAAAAGGAACGGGCAAAAAACCAGTTGACGGAACAACAATATATGTGCACTATGCTGGTTACCTGGAAGACGGAAGCCTTTTTGACAGTAGTTATGAAGACGTAAATAAAACTTGCGGAAAATTTGACCAAAACAGAGCAAACCAAAACGGATATGCACCATTTCCTTTCCAAGCAGGAAATAAAGGCGGATTAATCCCTGGTTTCCTTGAAGGTTTAAATTTACTGTCGTTTGGCGATAAAGCTACTTTCTTTATTCCTTCAAACTTAGGTTACGGAGAAAAAGGTGCTGGTGGAGTAATTCCTCCCAACGCTAATATTATTTTTGAAGTAGAAATTTTGGAAGCTATAGCTAATCCTCCTGCTGTAAAACAATAAGGCTTAAAAGTTCAAATAAAAAAGGGAGCAAAATATAAATTTTGCTCCCTTTTTTTATTATCTCAATCGGTTTGTTTATCCTTTAAACTTCCAATCGAATTCATCCTTGTCGTTTATTGTTGCTCCAAGTTCAAACCGAATTACTTCTTTGTATTCGACCTGAAAAATCACCCAATTACTTTCGTTAAAATAATTATCGACCGTATCAAAATTTTCTATTTCAAGAGATTTTATTCCTTTACTTATTACATTTTTTTCGACTTCATCGATTTGTTTTCCAATTATTTTTTCGGAAAACAATTCTAAATCAGGATTCGAACTTATCATATAACCCAATTTCAAATTCTCATCTTCATAAAATGTAAGTCGCAATTTTTTATCGTTATACAAAAAAATAACATTATTCTCCTCGTCTTTGTATTGCTTGTCAGGATTACCATAAATAGCTGTAACATCTTTTTGCTTCATGCCAAAAATGAGTTGGTCGATTCCTGTTTTTGGGTTTATTTTCATATTGATATTTTATGCAAATGTAATCTTAATATTTAAAATTTAGATAAGCTTTTAAAGCTAAAAATATTAGTATAAAAAAATGCAGGCAATTTAGTTGCCTGCATTTTTAATGAATAGTATAAAGAATTATTTGTCTTTTGTAAACTCGAAATTTTGTCCGCCTACACTTAGCTTGAATCCAGTTTTCAACTCGTTAAACTGTACCGTTAATTGAGCTTGTTCGAATGTAAACTTACCGTTCCCAAGGTTATCTAATGGAACTGATGGTTGTCCTGTAGCATTTATAACGATTGTATCGTCTTCTGGAGTAAAGTTAATCTTAATAGGAATTTGAGTGCTTGAAAAATTTCCTAAATAAGCATCTAAATTCATTCCTTTTTCTACTCCGTTTTTAGCATTAGTCCAAACATTATTCTCAGGATTTACATCTGGAAAAACGTGATTAGGATCTATAGTAATACTTTCTAATTCTTCGGTAGAATTATGTTTGAATGTCCATGATTTGTTACGTTGCCAGATTTCTACTGGTAATGTTATTCTAGAAGTTGCTCCACTTTTGGTTTTAACTTCAATAATAACAGGCATTGGCATTTTTTCTAAATTATCTACTGTGATTAAAGCTCCTTGCTTTGCATCATTTTTCACGTATTTTACTTTAGTAACTGCTTGATCTAGACGCCAGTTATTCATAAACCAACCTCTCCAAAACCAATTTAAATCTTCTCCGGAAACATTTTCGATAGTTCTAAAAAAGTCGTCTGGAGTTGGGTGTTTGAATGCCCATCTTTCAACGTAAGTTCTAAATGCTTTATCAAATCTTTCTTTACCTAAAATTTGTTCACGTAACATAGTTAGTCCTACTCCTGGTTTTGTGTAAGCTAAAAGTCCTAAATTTGCTTCTTTTAGTCCGTCTGGGGCAGTATAAACTGGTTCCGTATCAGGATTTGTAAGCATTCCTGCAGTTTGATGCATATTCATCGCAGGTTGTTTGTATTCTCCTTTGTTAAAATCTTCAGCACTTAACGAATTTATGAATGTATTAAAACCTTCATCCATCCAAGCGAATAATCTTTCGTTAGAACCTACAATCATTGGAAACCAAATGTGACCAAACTCGTGATCTGTAACGCCCCACAAATCTAGTCCTTTAGATTCCCAGCTACAAAAAACGATTCCTGGATATTCCATTCCGCCTTCATTTCCTGCTACATTTGTTGCTGCAGGATAAGGATATTCGTACCAACGTTTAGAATAATTTTCGATTGATGCTTTTGTATATTCTGTAGATCTTCCCCAAGCATCATTACCATTACTTTCTACTGGATAAGCAGAAATGGCTAACGATTTTTTGCCGCTTGGTAAGTTAATTTTAGCTGCATCAATAACAAATGCTGAAGAAGAAGCCCAAGACATATCACGGGCATTTTTAATTTTAAATTTCCAAGTCAAAGTTTGTTTTCCTGCTGGACGAGAGTTAGCATTTGTAACTTCATCAGCAGAGCGAATCATAACGGTTTTTTCGCTCAATTTTGCAGCTGCCCATCTTTTTTGTTGTTCTGCAGTGTAAACTTCTGTTGGATTTAGCAATTCACCCGAACAAACTACAATATGATTTGCTGGTGCTGTAATGGCTACATCTAAATCTCCGTATTCTAAATAAAACTCTCCTGCACCTAAATAAGGTAATGAATTCCAACCTTTTACGTCATCATACACACACATCCTAGGATACCATTGTGCAACAGTATATATTTTTCCGTTTTTAGTTTCTAGCACTCCCATTCTGTCTGAACCATAAAAAGGAGAAACAAACGAATAGTCTATTTTAAGTTTTACAGTTGCTCCATTTGCTTTAAGCTCTTGTGGCAAATCTACTTGCATTCTAGTATCTACAATGGTAAACTTCGCATCACTTTCGATAGATTTTCCGTTTGAAGTTGCTATAACTTTGATAGATTTAATTTTGTAACCACCGTCAAAATTTTCACCTTTAGCACCATTTCTACTTCCTTTTGTAGGAATAATAGCGTTTCCACGTGAGTCTTTTTTGAAAAGATTTTGATCTACTTGCATCCAAAGAAACCCTAATTTATCTGGACTATTATTTGTATAAGTTACTAATGCAGTTCCTGAAATTTCATTTTTAGCTTCGTTAAGTGATGCTGTTAGTGAATAATCGGCTCTGTTTTGCCAGTATTTTGAACCTGGTTGACCGCTTGCCGAACGAGTTTCGGTAGCATTTTTTGTATAAAAACCTGGTGCAAAAGCATCGCGGTAGTTATAATTTGTTACTTGTTGTGCAGAAATTATATTACTTCCGAAAAGTAGTGCGGAAATAAATAATCCTTTAATCATGTTTAATTTCATATTCGATTATTTTTTGATTGTTAAAATTAGAGTACCTTTTTACTTTTTTGTTACAAAAAAATGTAAAAAAAAGACATCAATATAATTGATGCCTCAAATTTAGGTTATATATATATAGAATTTATATCGATCTATATATTCTGTTTATAGGAATTACAACACCTTTTTTTAGGATAACTCTTTTGTCGGTTACTCCCCAAATGGTGGTTTCGACCACCTTTTTTGAGTGATCATCTTCAAAATAAATTTTAATTTTTGAGTGTTCTAAATTTCCTAACGAAAGAGCTCTGTCTAAATCTGAGTTTCGCTGGTTTATTGCTTCATTGTCTTCTAGGACATCTATCTCAGGAAAGTGAAGGTTTTCAATAGCTTCTTTTTCTATAATTTCAAAATTTGCATTCATAATTTGATTGTTATTTCGTTAATGATATATTTTGAGGTATTATAAAATTAGTGAATTTTATTTAAAAAATCACAAAATTAAAAACGGATTACAAAAAAAAATCTCTCCTTATTT
>NZ_JAYWDT010000235.1:0-2699 GCF_043779715.1 Flavobacterium sp. | reverse complement strand
GATTAGAAATGAACTGGGTTGGTAAGAAAGAATTATTTCGTTTTCCATTTGGTTTTTATTTTAGATATATGGGCGGTGAACCATTGGATCGTTCTGGAGGTTTAAACAAAGTCGATTCTATTGCAGCTATTTTTGACAGGAAGGAAATTTTTCGTTTGGCAGTTGCTCCAGAAGGAACCCGAAAAAAAGTTACCGAATTGAAAACAGGATTTTATTACATCGCTTTAAAAGCAAACGTCCCTATAATCCCTGTCGCATTTGATTTTGGTAAGAAAGAAGTTAATCTTGGAATTCCAGTTTTACCTTCTGGAACTATCGAAAGTGACATGACAATTTTAAAGAAACATTTTATAGGTGTTGAAGGTAAAATATCGGCAAAAGGATATTCAGTCAAAAAAAATTAAATTTGTTTAAAAAAAATCAAAACCAAAATTTTAAATTATTCGTAAATGTAAATAAGTCTTTAAAAAACATATTTACAAAAAAATATTTGCTTGCTCACTTTTTTTGATGGTACTGTTTACTCGAAGCGACGTGTAGAAGTAAATTAGTAATCTTGATTTTTTGTACTTAGATAATAGAATTACAATTTAGTTTTTTTTTTTGAATGACCCCAATTTGGAAATCTGAATTGGGGTTGTTTTTTTTAATCGGGAACATAACTTTTAAAAGTTCCATTTTTATAAAAAATTACGATTTTGTCAATAGCAGCAGAATACGATTCTTTATCGTTAATTTGATTTTCTATTTTTTTTGTTTCCAATACTGGAATCGAATTTGGTATTTTTATTTCCGAAAATAAATTCTCAGTAATTATTTCAGTCGGTGGAGGAGTATAAATATTTTGTTTTACAATTTGCTCAACGCTACTTTCTTTTTTATCAAACTCTTCTGTGTTTTTTGGAAAGCTTCCTTTTCCATTCAAAATCCAATACAAATCTACATCTGGAAAAACATCCAGTATTTTTAGAATAAAATCCAAGCTTGGTTTATTTCGTCCAGAAAGGAGGTGAGACAAACTGGAGCGTTGTACCCCAATTTTATCTGCAAAAGCAGAAGCATTCAGGCTATAATAATCCAGAATAATTTCCAACCTTTTTATAAAATCCTCTGTGTTTACCATTGTAAATTGTTTTTTTAGAAAAAACTATTTACAAATGTAACTAAAAAGAACTGAAATACCAAAATCACAACCGTAAATAGAATTACGAGCTTAAAAATATGTAACTTATCAGTTAAATAACAATGCGCAAGTACTTGATAATATATGAATTAATTAATAAAAATTTAAATGAGACTAATTGTTTACTAAACAAAGTCAGATACCTATTGACACTGCCTAAAGAGTGTTTACATTTATATAATTAGGTCACTTTTCAATGTTTACAAATGTAAATATAAAGATGTTTACTTTTGTAAATCAAATAAAGTAGCATGAATTTAGAAGAATTATTTCATCGGTATAAGGAACATTCAATACACGGACGATACATTACGTTAGACTCAATTGTTCCGATTTTAGAAAAATTAAATACGGCAAATCAGCTTAAAGTTATTGGGAAATCGGTTTTAGAGAAATCCATTTATTCCTACAAAATAGGGAAAGGAAAAACTAAAATATTTCTTTGGTCACAAATGCACGGTAATGAAGCTACCACTACAAAAGCCTTGTTTGATTTTTTGAATGTCTTGCATGGTGGTTCAGAAAGCGAGCAAAAATTTCTTGATGCATTTACCTTTTATTGTATTCCAATGCTAAACCCTGATGGAGCTGCTTTATACACTAGAGAAAATGCTAATAAAGTTGATTTGAATCGCGATTCACAAGCACTTACACAGCCAGAAAGTAAGCTTTTACGAGCTGTTTTTGAAGAGTTTAAACCTGATTATTGTTTTAACCTTCACGATCAGCGCACTATTTTTGGCGTAAGCGATACTGGAAAAACTGCAACGCTATCTTTTTTAGCGCCTTCATACAATGAGAATCGCGAAATTAACGACACTCGATTAAAAGCAATTCATCTTATTGCTGGTGTAAATGAAATACTTCAAGAATATTTACCAAATCAAATCGGACGTTTTGATGATTCCTTTAATCTCAATTGCATTGGTGATACGTTCCAGTATTTAGGAGTTCCAACTATTCTTATAGAAGCCGGACATTTTTCTTACGATTATGAACGTGAAGAAACGCGAAAATATGTTTTCATGGCTTTAATTTCTAGTTTTAATGTGCTGAGCGAAAACGTTATAGTTAGCAACGGAATTAATAAATACTTGAATATTCCTCAAAATAAAGTCATTTTTTATGATTTTATCTATAAAAACATCAAGATAAATTATGATGGTATTGAAATAATCACCAATTTTGCACTTCAGTATAAAGAAGAGTTAATTGATAATGATATTTTTTTTAATGCCTACATTTCTCAGATAGGAAATTTGGAAGGGTATTTCGGTCATTTTGAATACGATGCTAAAGAAGCAAGTTATAAAGATGATTTTAATAACATTCCTAAATTAAATCAAAAAGCAGATTTTTATTTAGATAATAACATAAAAATTGTTAACGGAATGATAAATATTTAATATTTATGTCTTTTTGTTGTTTTTATGTATATTTTTATACTTTGTTAAAGTAAATAATAATGATAATTAAAGAGTTATGAGTAAATTTCGTTTAGATGAAGTAGATCACC
>NZ_JAYWDT010000234.1:0-13322 GCF_043779715.1 Flavobacterium sp. | reverse complement strand
TCATAGAGTTTGAGGCTAAAATCATCCCCTCCATGATCTTTTCGATACAATAACGCTTTCTTAAAATAATTATTGGCTTCTTCTATCTGATTTTTTTTTATTGAAATTTCACCTAGATAAGTAAAATTATAGCCTTTTATCCAATCATATTTTATTTTGGTTCCTAATAAATTACTCTTTTTAAAATAGTAAACGGCACTATCATATTTCATTTCTCTCATTAAGCAATCTCCAATATTACTTAATATTGTAGGTAATATGATTCCATCAGTATCTATATGAGGACTGTTTTCTATAATAGCAGCAGTTTTATAAAAATTATTTTTAGCTCTTTTAAGATATTTTAAGTTTTTAGTTTCTGTATGTAAACTCAAAAAGATATTATTCAAATCATTCATAACGTAACAATATTCCGTTGTATCCTTAATTCGTTTTGTATCCTCAAGCGCTATATTAGCATATTTTAGAGATTTACTATATTGTTTTTGTGTTTCATAAATATTTGCTATTGATATATATAAGGAGGCCAATTTCTCTTTATTATTGCTGAGAGAAAAAAACTCAACCGATTTAATTAACGAAGAAATACTTTCTTCATGAAATCCTATACCAGTATAGGCCATTCCTAGATTGTAATATAATTGCCCCAGTCGGAAATTTTTTATTTTATTTCTTTTAATTTCTTTTAAATATGGAATAGCTCTTCTGTAATAAATAATAGCTGAATCATGTTGAGAATGGTAATTATAAACATTTCCAATGGCCATATTTCCAAACCCTATTCCTTCCAAATAATCGGCTTTTTCCGCTACAACAATTGATTTCTTGGAATATTTTAAGGCCTTATCTTTATCATATTTTCTAAAAAGCCAAGCCAACTGATTAAGAATCATAACTCGTGAAGAATCTGTTTTTGAATATTTATATGAAGTTTGCAAATTGGCATATTCTTTTTGACTAGGCTGTGCGAACAAAGGACATTGAGCAATTGTCAAAAAAACAATACTAATTGAAATTGATTTAAGAAAATTTTGTTTCATCTAAAAGATATAAATGTCAAATTTAAATTTTTTAAATTATTCTTATGATAATATTTTAAAAATAATCCTTAATTAATTCCTCACATAGATTTATAGAAAATGCCACTTGCTTATTTGGATTAAATTCACATATATACAAAATCTACTATAACGTTTTTGTTGATAACATACAGATATAACTAATAAATAAAGTGGGAATTTAAATGGTTATTTCCGAGATTTGTTTTTTAATAACTTCACAATGAAAAAATACAATTACAGCGCAGGACCTTGCATACTTCCGCAAGAAGTTTTCGAGAAGTCGGCACAAGCGATTTTAGATTTTAATAATTCTGGACTTTCTCTTTTAGAAATTTCCCACAGAAGCAAAGATTTTGTGGCCGTTATGGAAGAAGCTAGAGCTTTAGTTTTAGAACTTTTAGGACTAGAAGGCAAAGGTTACCAAGCTTTATTTTTAGCTGGTGGCGCCAGTTTAGAATTCCTAATGGTTCCGTATAACTTGATGAAGGAAAACGGCAAAGCTGCTTATCTAGATACAGGAACTTGGGCACGTGGTGCAATAAAAGAAGCTAAATATTTTGGAGAAACAGTTGTTGTAGCTTCATCTGCAGCCGAAAATTACAACCATATTCCTACAAATTATAATATTCCTAGCGATGCTAATTATTTTCACTGCACGAGTAACAATACCATTTTCGGAACACAAATGAAATCGTTTCCAAATACAAATATTCCAGTAGTTTGCGATATGAGTTCTGATATATTTTCGAGAGTTTTAGATTTTTCTAAATTTGATTTAATTTATGCTGGAGCACAAAAAAATATGGGACCAGCTGGAGCAACTTTAGTCGTTGTTAAAGAAGAAATTTTAGGTAAAATAGGACGTTATATTCCATCGATGTTAGATTATGAAAAACACATTAAGGCAGAAAGCATGTACAATACGCCGCCTGTTTTTCCTATATATGCATCTCTTTTAACCTTACAATGGTTGAAAAATTTGGGTGGAATTCCAGCTATCGAAAAAATAAATAATGCTAAAGCAAATTTATTATATTCAGAAATTGATAGAAATCCTTTGTTTAAAGGTACAGCAAACGTTGAAGACAGAAGTAATATGAATGCCACGTTCTTATTAAACGACGAAAATCATACTGAATTATTTGACAAAATGTGGAAAGAAGCAGGAATCTCAGGCTTATCTGGTCATCGTTCCGTAGGTGGTTATCGCGCCTCGATGTACAATGCGCTTCCGCTAGAAAGTGTACAGGTTTTAGTAAATGTGATGAAAGAATTAGAAAATAAAATATAGTTGATTTGGTTATTTGTTGATTCGGTTATTCGATGAAACAAATAACCAAATAACCGAATTAACAAATAAACATTAAATGAAAATATTAGCTAACGATGGAATTTCTAAAAGTGGAATTCTCGCATTAGAAAAAAGTGGTTTTGAAGTCATTACTACAAAAGTTGCACAAGAACAAGTTATCAATTTTGTAAATACACATCAAGTTGCGGTGATATTAGTTAGAAGCGCGACCAAAGTTAGAAAAGATATTATAGATGCTTGTCCGTCGCTAAAAATTATAGGTCGTGGTGGCGTAGGAATGGATAATATTGATGTTGATTATGCTATTTCGAAAGATATTCAAGTAATAAATACTCCCGCTTCGTCATCAAACTCTGTAGCGGAATTGGTTTTTGCTCATTTGTTTTCGGGTGTTCGATTTTTATATGATTCAAACAGAAATATGCCTTTAGAAGGCGATACTCGTTTTAATGATTTGAAAAAAGCTTACGCAGATGGTATCGAACTTCGTGGCAAAACCATTGGTATTATTGGTTTTGGAAGAATAGGTCAATCGGTAGCAAAAATGGCTTTAGGTTTGGGTATGAAAGTTATTGCGTCCGATAATTATGTTGGAAAAGCAGAAATTAAAATCGAATTTTATAATGGTCAATTCATAAATGTAGAAATCGAAACAGAACCTGTAGATGAATTACTAAAACATTCGGATTTTGTAACCCTTCACGTTCCTGCCCAAAAAGATTATATTATTGGAAAAAGAGAATTCGATTTGATGAAAGATGGCGTGGGAATTATAAACTGTTCTCGTGGCGGAATTATAAATGAAGTTGAACTTGTTGCCGCTTTAGACAGCAAAAAAGTACTGTTTGCTGGTTTAGATGTTTTTGAAAACGAACCAACACCAGCGGTTCAATTACTAATGCATCCAAACATCTCTATGACACCACATATTGGTGCAGCAACTATCGAAGCACAAGACAGAATTGGTACCGAACTTGCAGAGCAAATAATTGCTTTAGTAAAGTCCGAGTTATAAATATATTTCATACATTTACTATTAAATCAACTAAAAGCTAAATGAACTATGGTTGGGGCTTATCTTGCAAAACAAGCACAAGGAAGTGGTCTAAATAATAGTGGTACTACTTCAAATGGAGGTGGCCTTACTGATATTCTTGGCGGATTATTAGGCGGTGGTCAATCACAACAACAAGCGCCATCATCATCTATGGGAGGTTCTGTTTTAACTTCTATGTTAGATCAAGACGGAGACGGACAACTTGGATTGGGAGATGCTGTTGCGGCAGCGACCAAAAAAGGTGGACTTGGCGGATTATTTGGTAGTCTTTTCGGGAAAAAATAATAATATTAAATCTCGCTTCGGTGGGATTTTTTTATAAAATCAAATCATGAAACATCTTTCTATTTTTGGATTAATTTTAATTTGCCTTCTTAGTTGCAAGACAAAAAATATAGTTGCTACAAGTACTCCAAATCCTATTAAAGGGGATACTATAAGAATTGCCAATGAAGCTTTAGAATATGAAGTTACAATTATAGATGGTGGATTTACTTATTGGCTTAATAGTCGTGCTTTTCCTAGAAATTATCATTCGGAAAGTTATCTAGAAAGCAAAAACAGAGTTTATGTTGCCGAGTGGAATAATCGTGCTTTGCAACCTACACGCTACAATCCTAGCTTATACGAAATGCAAATTAATTATGATTATAATGTACATTATGGTTACGAAGTAAATTATTTGATATACAATTATATGATTTATTTTCAGAATACCTACAAACAACAACTTTTTGGCTTTGTTCCTCCTAGATAATATTTTATATTTGTTTTAAAATTTTAAAACTATGAACAAGTTAAAACAACGTTGGGGAATATCTTCAAATTTTCAGTTGTTTGTTATATTTATAGTTTTTGCAATAAATGGTTCACTTTCGGCAAGAATTTCTTCTTTTTGCATGTCTTTTTTGGGACTGAATAAAGACAATTTACCTTTATTTTTTTATTACTTGATACTTATTGTTCTCGTAATGCCTTTGTATCCTTTCTTACTTATCGTAATTGGTTTTATTTTTGGGCAATTTCCTTTTTTCTTCGCTTTTAGTAAAAAAATGCTTCAAAGTATGGGATTGGGTTGGGTTTTTAAATCATAAAAAAAGCCCCAAATTGGAGCTTTTAAATTTATTTATTATTCTTTTTATCTAAATAGTTTTCGTAAAACCAAGTTATTGTAAAAGTTGGAATAATATCCGTAAAAGGGATTAACTCTTCTAATGTTCCTATAACTCCAGCAACTTTACCTGTTGTTCCTTTATACATAGCAACCAATAACATTCCCGAAATTGGCGCCCAAATTACATCGGTAGTTTCAGCTATTCCTGGAAAAACATAAGACAACATACCTACTAAATCGAAAATAATACTCAAAATGAGCTTCCCTATTTTCAGATTAGACTTGGTTTCAATTCTAGTCATTATTTCTTGTGCCATTTCTTATAAATTAAAATTATACTCCTAAATACACAAAACTAATGCCAAACTATTTTTTAAGCTTGTCTTTAAACTCTTTTCTCACTTTGTCAATCTTTGGCGTGATTACATAAGTACAATAAGATTTATTTTTATTTTGATTGTAATAATTTTGATGATAATCTTCGGCGACGTAAAAAGTACTTGCGTCAGAAACTTTTGTAACCACATTTTTTCCATAAGTATTAGCATCATTTAGTTGTTTGATGTATGCCAATGCGACTTCTTTTTGTTTTGCATTGATACAAAAAACCTCACTACGATATTGCGTTCCCATATCGGCTCCTTGACGGTTCATCGTTGTTGGATCATGGGTTGCAAAAAATACTTCTAACAATTCTCCGTAGGAAATTTTACTAGGGTCGAAAATTATTTTTATGGCTTCGGCATGACCAGTTGTTCCAGTACAAATGTCCTCGTAAGTTGGGTTTACAGTTTTTCCTCCTATATAACCTGGTTTAACATTTTCTACGCCTTTTAGTTCTAAAAAAACTGCTTCGGTACACCAAAAGCAACCTCCAGCAAAAATGGCAATTTCCTTTCCGTTTTCGATATTCATAGTATTGGGTTCAAATTTTTCTACATTATTGGATTTCGATTGACAGCTCAAAGTCATTATCGATAAAATAGACAACCAGAGATTTTTCATAGCATTACTTTTTATAAAATTAGAGAAATTGTATTCAAAAAAAGTCATTATTAACGAAACTTTATAATCATATACGGCTAATCTGTAAATTTAGATTTTATTATACCCAAATTTCTTTGTTTCTTTGTGAAAACCGATTGTATGATTAAAGCAAAAAATATTCAAAAAAGTTATGACACGTTACAAGTGTTAAAAGGTGTTGACTTGCATATTGAAAAAGGCGAAATCATATCGATAGTTGGTGCTTCTGGAGCAGGAAAAACCACATTGCTTCAAATTTTAGGAACGTTGGACAAACCCACAGAGAACAATGGTTCTTTTTTAGAAATAAATGGACAAAATATTCTGAAAATGAACGATAAAGATTTGTCTAAATTCAGAAATTTAAATTTAGGATTTATATTTCAGTTTCACCAGCTTTTACCAGAATTTACAGCTTTAGAAAACGTTTGTATTCCTGCTTTTATAGCAAATAAATCGAAAGCTGAGACTGAAGTTGAAGCCGAAAAAATTCTAACTTATTTAGGATTACAAGACCGAATGAATCACAAACCAAATGAACTTTCGGGTGGAGAACAACAACGTGTAGCAGTCGCGAGAGCCTTAATAAACAAACCCGCAATAATTTTTGCAGATGAACCTTCTGGGAATTTAGATACGCATACTGCCGAGAATTTGCATCAATTATTTTTCAAACTTCGGGACGAATTAGGGCAAACTTTTGTCATTGTAACCCACAACGAAGAATTAGCTAATATGGCTGATAGAAAACTAATTATGGTGGACGGAAATATTAGATCCGAAGTCATCAATGAATAAAAGCGAACTGAAATCTTTTCTTGACGAGAAAGTTATTCTCTACAATAATCCAAATTTTATTGAGAGTGACCCAATTCAAATTCCACATTTATTTTCATTAAAAGAAGATATAGAAATCGCTGGATTTCTTAGCGCAACAATTGCTTGGGGAAATAGAAAAATGATTATTAATAATTCGCATAAAATGATGCAACTCATGGGAAATTCTCCTTATGATTTTGTTATGTCATACAACGAAAATCAACTGGAATTGTTAGACAAATTTGTACACCGAACCTTCAACGGACAAGATTTTATTCAATTTATAAAAAGTTTGCAAAACATTTATACAAATCACAATGGTTTGGAAGCTGTTTTTGCTAAAAATGCTACAGAATATTCGATGCAAAAAAGTATTTCCGAATTCAAAAAAATATTTTTCGAAGACAATCATTTACCAAGAGCACAAAAACATGTTTCCGATCCAATGAATGGTTCAGCGGCAAAAAGAATCAACATGTTTTTACGTTGGATGGTTAGACAAGATAAGAATGGTGTCGATTTTGGACTTTGGAAAACAATTCCTACTTCTGCTTTATCTTGTCCTCTCGATGTACATTCTGGAAATGTAGCTCGCAAACTCGAATTATTATTAAGAAAGCAAAACGATGCCAAAGCACTTTCCGAACTAGATACAAATCTCAGATTATTAGATGCTAACGATCCTGTAAAATATGATTTTGCTTTGTTTGGCTTGGGTGTTTTTGAGAAATTTTAGCTATTAATTCTTTAAATATTACAATTAATCCTAATTTACTTACACTTAATCGTTTTAATTAGGTTTAGCAAGATTTCGATTATTTATTTGCATTTTATTTGCCCAAGAAGTGTATGTATACAATTTTTAAATTTTATTTTTTAACTACATATTTACATTTAAGTTATAGTTTTACTCAATTTACTTCTTGGGTAGATCATACTTTTACTGCGCATTCTTTTTATATGTTTCTAAAATATATAGCGATTCCATTTCTTGTTTTTACCATTACCTATTTTGTGTCATTACTTATTATTACTAGGTATTATTTTGATAAATTAAAAAGTGAAAAGAAAAATGTTGAAGCCGAAATTAATGATTTTCTTGCCGATTTAATTTTTTCAAACTACAGCTTCAATGAAACAAAATTAAAAATTGTAGCGTTTAAGAATACGGATATTTTTAAAAATAAATGGTGCAAATATTTAATTCTAGATAAATTAATTCACATTAAGAAGAATATAAAAGCAGTAAACCCTAATTTAATCTTAATTATATACAAACAATTTAGGCTTAATGAATATAGCCAAAAACTAATAAATAGAAAAAAATGGTATTATAAATCTTTAGGGTTTTATCACTACCAAAGTTTAGATTATAAAATCAAGAAAGCATATGTAAAACCTTACTTAGAGAGCAAAAACAAATACTTAAAATCTAATGCACTTATCGCTCTTATTGCACTGTCGGACGAGAAGTTTGATATTTTAAAAAACTATGATGAAAAAATATCACGTGCCGATGAGATGAAAATTTTAGATTTAATATATCAGAAAAAATCGGTAATTCCAAAAACGATAAACAGCTGGTTAGATAGCAACAACCCATCAGTTATAATTTTAGCCATTAAGCTAATGGTGAGATACAGAGAAAACATAACCGCTTCAAGAATTAAGTATTTATTGTTACATCAAGATATAATAGTCCGAAAAGAAATTATATTAGCAATTCGTAAATTAGTAATTTTTGATGCAAATAAGACATTAATACTCCATTACAAAAAGGAATCAGATATCCGAAACAAAATATCTATCCTAAAAACACTTACTATTATTGGGGATTACACAACCTTGTATTTTGCCATTAATTTATTAGACGTCGAAAAAAATATTGATATAAAGTTTGAGATTATAAACTGCATCAGTAAAATTGACAAAGCGTATTTTGATGATTTTACAACTGATGATGAAGCTGAAAATGAATTGATAAAAAAAATAGTTTTACACGTAAACAATCCTTGTTTAAATTGAATACTTTAGAAAATATAATTAGAAAGTTCGAAATATTTTCAGCTTTTTACTCCGTCAGCTATGTATTAATTTATTTAGTACTAGCCCTATTGTCTTATTTGGCCATAAAAAATTATTATAACTCAAAATATTATTTGCACAAAGATGTTTTAATAAAATCCAACCATACTCTAGGAGTATCAGTCATTGCACCAGCCTACAACGAAGCAGCAACAATTGTATATAATGTAAAATCACTGTTATCACAGGATTATCCTAAATTTGAAATTATTATCATAAATGATGGAAGTACTGACGATACTCTTCAAAAACTAATTAATGAATTTAGTTTGGTAAAAGTTGATTTTTTTTATCAAGAAAAAATAAAAACACAACCCGTTAAGTGTCATTATAAGTCTTCAAATCCTGTTTATGCCAAACTTTTAGTTATAGATAAGGAAAACGGAAAAAGCAAAGCAGATGCCTCAAATGCAGGTATCAATTCCGCAAAATATTCTCTTTTTATTTGTACCGATGTCGATTGCATCCTCAGAAAAGATACTATTGTTATGCTTACCAAACCATTTATAGAAAATACCAGAAAAGTTATTGCAACTGGTGCAGCCATTAGAATTTCTAATTCTTGTGAGTTTAAAGATGGTATGCTTTACAAATCCCATTATCCCAATAAATTCTTTGCCAGATTTCAGGAACTCGAATATATTCGCTCTTTTTTGTTTGGACGAATGGCTTGGAGCAAGACAAATTGTTTGCTTCTTGTTTCCGGTGGTTTGGGAATGTTCGACAAACAAACAGTAATAGATGCAGGTGGTTACTGGCATCAGTCACTTGGGGAAGACATGGAACTCATTACAAGAATGAGAAAACTAATGCACGAAAGAAAAGAAGATTTTCTAATAAAATATATTCCAGAATCACTTTGTTGGACTGAAGTTCCTTCGGATAAAACTGTCTTTCTAAGACAACGTGTTCGCTGGGCAAGAGGATTGGTACAAACGTTATATTTACATAAAAAAATGTTTCTGAATCCAAAATACGGAAAAACTGGTTTAATAATTATGCCACATTATTTTTTATTCGAATTTTTTGTACCTATTCTGGAGGTTTTAGGACTCATAGTACTCGCGTTAGATATTATATTTTTTACTGTTAACTATGAATTTTTACTTATCGTATCGGTTTTTATTTATTTTTTTTATACCGCAATAACATTAATATCTATCTATTTAGATCAGTTTTTGTATAAGCAATATGCCAATATTAGCGAACTATCAACACTAATTCTGATGGTGTTTTTAGAACCATTTTTGTACCATCCAATAAATGTATATGCATCGCTAAAAGGTTATATCCATTTTCTTACCAATAAAGAAAAAAAATGGGGAACCATGACTAGACAAGGATTTGTTAATGTAAAAGAACAATTATGAAACAACAAACTAAAATTGCATTATTTTTTTTACTAATAAATACCGGTATTTTTGCTCAAAAAATAGACACTGATAGTTTATTGATAAAAACCAATTACGAAATAAATACTACCAAAAATTATCCGAGAGCTATAAAAATCGCAAGTTTAGGAATAAAACTCGCACCTAATTATTTAGATTTTCATTTAGCCTTGGGACGAGCATATATAATTACAAAACAAGTCGATAGTGCAAGATATTATCTGAATCATGTTATTGATAAAGACCCTAAATACAAAGAAGCTTTCCTATATCTTACAAAATTAGAAATTGAAGAAAATAATTCGGAAAATGCAATAATTACTGTTAATAAAGCCATAATAATATATCCTGAAGACAAAGATTTCGAATTGTTAAAACTACAAGTAATATATTCCCAAAATAACTACGAGAAAAATATCGAATATTTAGAATCATTAGTCGGAAAATATCCTGAAAACAGTAAACTAAAACAACAACTTGTTGAGCTAAAAACAAAAACAAACTCCAATCGTGTTGGGATTAACTATAACAATACAAGCTTTAGTCGTAACGCAGTTGGCCCTTGGCATCTTATTGGTTTTCAATACATAAGAGAGCGGAGATTAATATCATTTATTGCACAGATAAATTATGCTGAACGATATTCCTTCCAATATAAAAATTCAGGAATTCAGTATGAGTTTGAAACTTATTTCAAAAACAATAAAAAAAGTTATTCCTATGTAGATATTGCGTACAGTTATGATGAGAATGTTTTTCCGAAACTTAGGCTTGCATATTCTTATTTTTATAGTTTCAACAAAGGTTGGGAAGCCGATGCAGGAATACGTTACTCGAAAACTACAACTTTCAACTTTCATGCAGGTGTTTTTGGTATAGGAAAATATGTTGGCGCTTATTGGCTAAATTTAAAGTCATACTTTCAATCTTTTGAAAGCAAAACATATTCAGCCTTTACAGCAACTGCAAGATATTATTTAGACACAAAATACGATTATCTAACTGCATTTGCTGGTTATGGTACATCGCCCGACGAAAGAATTACCTTAGGGCAGTTTGACCAGCGATTAGCATTCAACTCATATCGTGTTGGTGCAGGATATTACAAGCTTTTTGGTACACATTATGCTACAGGATTACAAGCAAGTTATAACCGACAAGAATATAAGTTAAATACTTTTCAGAACGAATATAATTTATTCGTATCATTACAATATAAATTCTAGAAGTTAAAGCTGTAGGTAAATGAAAAAGATATTAGTTATAGAAGATGACAAGATTATTAATAATATTATAGAATTTCTATTAAAAAAAGAAGACTATGTTATTGATGTAGCAAAAGATGGAAATGAAGGTTTCGCTATGATAAATCAGAATAATTATGATCTAATTATTACCGATATTATGTTACCATACAAATCTGGTCTGGAAGTTACTTCTTATGTAAAAACAAATTTTCCTAAAATCCCAATTATAATTATTTCTTCTTTAGGCAAAGAAGATTTAACCATTATAGAAGCTTTCAAATTAGGTGCCGATGATTTGGTGGCAAAACCATTTAACCCAATCGAATTAATCCTTAGAGTAAAACGTTTGTTGTTGTAAGTAAAGTACAAATCTGCAAAGATTAATTTAAGTCATTGAAGTATTCTTTTTATATTACAAGGCAACCCGAAAAATTCCTCATTTATTATTTCAAATACGAATTTCTACTTATTAATATTAAAAAAATTGTGGTAATCCGTGATGATATTTTCTAAAAGCGTTTGTGTTTTTATTAAAGTTATCTAACAAGGAATGTAACAAAAAGATACTCTTTTCTTTTTTATTACCTTTGTCTCTTTGTAATTTTGCACTTCGAAACCTTATTAAATGATTTACCACGATACAATAGTTGCCCTTGCTACTCCTTCTGGAGCTGGAGCCATTGCAGTAATTAGAATTTCTGGGCAAGAAGCCATAACTATTGCTTCGTCAGTATTTCAATCGGTTTCGGGCAAAGATATTACCAAACAAAAATCACACACGCTGCATTTGGGTCATATTGTAGATGATACTAAAGTTTTAGACCAAGTTTTACTTTCAATTTTCAAAGGAACAAATTCTTATACTGGAGAAAGCACGATTGAAATTTCTTGTCACGGTTCGACCTATATTCAACAACAAATCATACAATTATTACTTCGAAAAGGCTGTCGAATGGCACAAGCAGGAGAATTTACTTTGCGTTCTTTCTTGAACGGAAAAATGGACTTATCCCAAGCCGAAGCTGTTGCCGATTTAATCTCTTCCGATAACGAAGCTGCTCATCAAATTGCGATGCAACAAATGCGTGGTGGTTTTAGTAACGAAATTGCCAAACTACGTGAGGAATTGTTAAACTTTGCTTCTTTAATCGAATTAGAATTAGACTTTGCAGAAGAAGATGTAGAGTTTGCCGACAGAACTCAATTTAATGATTTATTAAACAGAATCGAATTCGTATTAAAACGATTAATCGATTCATTTGCCGTTGGAAACGTAATAAAAAATGGAATTCCTGTGGCAATTGTTGGGGAACCAAACGTAGGGAAATCGACACTATTGAATGCTTTATTGAATGAAGAACGCGCCATAGTTTCAGAAATTGCAGGTACCACTCGCGATACGATTGAAGACGAATTGGTTATTGGCGGTATTGGTTTCAGATTTATAGATACTGCCGGAATTCGTGAAACAAAAGATGTAGTAGAAAGTATCGGAATCAAGAAAACTTTCGAAAAAATAGAGCAAGCACAAGTCGTTTTGTTTCTAATTGATAGTTTACAATTGATAATTGATAATGATAATAAGTTGAAAATTGAAATTGAGAAAATAAAAAATCAGTTTCCGTTGAAACCATTAGTTGTGGTTATTAATAAAATTGACTCTTTAAATCAGGAACAAAAAGAATTACTTGCTACAAAATTATCAATTATCAATTATTCATCGTTAATTAAAATTTCTGCCAAAGAAAATATTGGTGTCGATGAACTTAAAAATCAATTGCTTTCGTTTGTAAATACTGGAGCTTTGCGCAATAACGAAACCATTGTAACTAATACTAGACATTACGATTCGTTACTCAAAGCATTAGAAGAAATTCAGAAAGTAAAATACGGTTTGCAAACCAATTTACCAAGCGATTTGATGGCGATAGATATTAAACAAGCTCTGTATTATTTCGGAGAAATTACAGGACAAGTCACTAACGATGAGCTATTAGGAAACATCTTCGCAAATTTCTGTATTGGCAAATAACTTAATAAAACATCACAAATCAAAACAAAAAATAACACAACAATCTCTTTTAAATAAAGGGATTTTTTATTTTGTAGAAAATTTTAATTTGCGATATTTTGTTATTTTTTGTTATTTTTTGTACCATTTTTGTACCTCATAAATATATTTTTTCTACATTTGTAATATAAAGAGAAAT
>NZ_JAYWDT010000233.1:0-5886 GCF_043779715.1 Flavobacterium sp. | reverse complement strand
AAATCGTCAATCTTAATAAAGTTCTCTTCATTATTTGAACATAGAATAAACTTGCCGAAAAACTCGATTTCAGCCTTGTCAACTCCTTTGCCCTCTAGCTTGTAATGATTAGAGGTTGAGAGGTTTTTTATGCGTTCGCTGTCTTCTTTTTTGTCCAGTAAAACTTCATCAACAGCTACAATTAATTTTCCAGCCCAATCGGAATTAAAACGGCTTCTAAAATCTTCGTTCTTATTGATTGTCATATTGCCCTCAAAAATCAATTTTAAGAACTTTAGAAAGGTGCTTTTACCTGTGTTTCTCTCCACGCTTACTAAACACAATATGGGTAAGATTTGACTGGGATGTTTCCAAAGAATCGTTAAATAATCCAATCCTAATTCATATTGCTCACCAAAAAGATGCTGAAGAAATAGTTTTATATTTTCCCAATCTCCTTTTTGGCTCACACAGTAAGAAAGTGGTTCGTACTTATTGTAAAAATTATTAATTTCTCTTTGATAATCAGTATGCGAAGGGAATGTGCAGAAAGTTTCATATTTTTTTATGTCTTTTAAACTGTCTTTTCCAAAATCATCAATAATGGTGGCTTTATTCCATTTTATTAATGATTTCATATTATCGCCACTCATTAGGGGACATAATACTTCCTTGAAATATTCTGTTCCGACACGGATATATTTTTTCATATTTCAAAAATTATTGATGCCATTTTTGAATGGTCAAAGTTATCAATGTGTCTACTTTTTCTGATTGTGATTAAAACACCGTGCAATTCAGCATCTTTTAATAAAACGCTATTGATATTGTTTGATAACAATTTGAAATTATAGTTATCATAGCCTTTTATAAGTTGTCCGATTAATTCACAGGATTCAATATATTTTCCGATTGTATAAACCAGTTGTTTATCTCTATTGTAATCCAACCGTAACCTTGCAAAATCGGTTTTTAAGCCACTCAAATGACTTAAAGCATCTGAAATGTAAATTTGATTGTCGCTTTGCATTGCCATTATTGGTTTAAATGTTTGACAGCTTCCAAAACTTCGGTTTTTTTGTAATACACTCTATTACCCAGTCCTAAACTTTTAAGTTTACCTGATTTAGTGTGTTTCCAAAGCGTAGTCTTGTTGATTGATAGTAATTTGCAAACCTGTTCCCGAGTTAAAAGTTCGTTTTCAGGTTGCAATTGTGGTTGCTCTGCTTGTTGGAGTTTTAATAATGAAGCGAGTGCTTCGACTAATTGCTCAAGAGTGATGCCGTTTAATAAAATCTGATTCATTGTAATTCATTTAAAGTGAATTGCAATGATATTTTACCATTATGGAGGCAAAAAAGGGGTGTAAACGGTATTAATTAGGTATTATTTGAGCATATTATATCTATTTAAACTGTTTTACGAAAATCCTGTTCAAAGCCGTTTAAAATTGGAATTACTTTGTCAATATATTCATATTCTGCCTTTTCAAATTTTGTTAATTGAACATCAAAATTTGATTGAATAAAATCTTTATATAACTCTATAGTAAAGCTAAAAGCATACTTGTTTTTATCAACATCATTTTTAAGAAAATAAAAGATATTAATAAATTTTATTTTACCTTTTTTCTCATAGTTACCAACTAAATAATAGAATAAATTAAAACAATTTTCATTCCAATGGTTTCTATTGAAAGTAGGTTTAGAGTCTATTTTTAAATCTACTATTTTAGTTTTTGGCGTTATTATATTTTCATTTTCTACAAAAGAGGTTTCATTTTTTGGATATAATTTCAAAAACAATCTTTGAAAATCAGGATACTCTTCTAATCCTAAATCTTTATAAAATCGAATTTCAAATAAATCAAATTCATTTAATTTATACATCATTTCAAATAATCTTGCGTTATTAGAAAGTAATCTTGAAATTTCGTTCAAAGCTTCAAGTAGAGCAATTTCAAAAACAAGTCGATTGAAGCTGTAATTTTTTGGAAGTTCCGAAACTTTTAATTTATCAAAACCAGTTTTTATTTCATCAGAAAAAATCTCTTGTATTTGGTTAGTGGCATAAACGCGGTAACGATTGTCAAAAATCCGATACAATTCTTTTAGACTTTCATTATTATTTACAAGTAAATTATTTGTTGCATAATTATACAAATATTTTCTTGTCTCATTTAGTGAATTTGTAAATGTCTTGTTTTGATTCTGTTTTTTTATAAAAAGCAGTTTGATTAAAACTTCTGCTTTATCGTAATATTTAGAATAAAAATCCTGATATATTTTTTCGTAATTCATTATATTAAAAACTAGTTTTTTATCTGATTCATTGTATTTAATTGGCAGTATTTTTAATAACTTCCATAACAGGCGTTTTATCTCTAGGAGCTAACTTACTGAAATATTCTAACATTTGATATGCATTATCATAAGTGGTTTTTCCAATATAATTCAAAAACATTCTTTCTGTTCCGTGCGCTGTAATATTCATTAATATGGGTGTTGGTATGCGTCCATAAAAATTGGTTGCAAATGAGCGACGACAAACGTGTGAGGTTATTAATTCATATTTCTTATACATTCCCGAAACGTTCAGTTTTATTTTTTCGTCTATTAGTTCCCCTGTTTTTTCTGAAATTATTTTTTTCCCTGTTTTTGTAGTTATTGATTTACTGCCGAAGACCATCTGGGTAAGTCCGCCGCTTTCACAAACGTCTTTTATGTATTCATTAAAACGTGTAATCGAGATTTTATAAGGGAAATCATTTTCGATTATCTCAAGTGCATCAGGCAATAATGGAATAGCAACCAGTTTCCCAGTTTTTTGTTGCTTTAGTTCAATTATCTTAATACCATTTAATTCTTTTATATTTTTATTGGTAATGTTTAGCAAATCTCCACCACGTTGTCCAATCAAACAACCTAATAATATCCATTTACGAGCATTAATTAATGCTTCTCGTATTAATGGTGCTCTTTTTATAAGCTCCTGTTCATCTTCATTTAAAGTAATTATTTGTTCTGGTGGTTTGCTTTCTGAAATTTTTTTAACATTTTTTAGCTGAGTTGATATTTCAATATCGTTTTTATGAGCATCAATACAAATCGTTTTAATGTTTGCGATATTTTTCCCTACATAATTAACAGAATAGCCTTTGTTGAACAACCATATTTTGAATTTTTCAACAAATAGCAAATTAATATCTTTGATTAGAATGTTTTTACCTTTAAATATCTCTGTTTCATAACGTAAAATTGTTTTTTTGAATAATTTTAGATTTTGCACACGACCTTTACTCAATCCAAGTTCTTTTTTTGCGTTCTGTTTGTAGGGTGCATCATCAATAAATTTTTGAATATAGTTTGTTAAAACATCAAGTTCAACAATTGCAATTTTATTATTAAAAGTGTCAATTTGCAGTTGCAACCAATCACCATTAAATTCAATTCCCTTACTTATTCCCTCGTTATGGGCATCATTTATAAATATGGCTAATTTGTCTAGTTTTGATTTTAATATTTTTAAATCCTCTCTGCCCATTTTGGGTTGGGCTTTGTCAATGCTCCAATCTTTGGCACTAATAATAAAACCAGTTTTACGCTTTAAAACGGTGGCTCTATTTATAGAATAGCGCGCATAAATGTTTGAATTTTCGCTTTTGCTTTGCAGTAAAAATTTTATCTTTGCCATTATATTTTGATGTTCTAATCAAAACAAATGTAATATAATTAGCCAACATTTAGTCAACGAAATGTAAATTTAATTGAATTTTAATAAATCTAAATGAATAATGAAGTCTGTTAAGCGTTATAAATAAAAGCATTTAAGGTTTTTAAGATTTACATAAATACAGGGGTTCTGTTCCCGCCGTGGTCACAAAAAAAATATTCCAGAAATAATCAAAATACTTTGATTATTTCTGGAGTATTTTTTTGCTAGAAAGACAGACCTTATTCCTAATAATAATTACCATTTAAATCTCAACAACGATCTTATAAACGGTATTTTAGGACAAGCCAATATAATTTCTAACTCTTCTTTTAGATTAGACTCTTCATCTAAAAATTTAAATATTTTTTTTGGTTGCACTTTTAAAAACATGTTAGAGAATATTTTTTTTCCTAAATCGTTATTCTTGTACAAAACCCGAACAAAAAGTGTGTCGTAAAATAAAAACCTATTTAGTTTATTAAAATTTCTAAAATCGATTGTTTTATTTTTTAATAACAAAACCAGTCTTCCTGATTGCTTTATAGTATTCTTAAAAGTATAACCAGTACTGGCTTTTGTCCAACCACCAGCTGTTCCTATATGCAAAACATTCTTCGAATTATTTTTCCAAAAAGGAAAAACCGTCATAGGAATATTTCCTTGTTCTTTCTTAATAATCTCGAAAGAAGTTGCTCCTTTTTCTTTTAGATAATTATTTATTGCCTCTTCATACTCGTTATCTTGCAACAAATTAGCAGAAAACAACGTGTATTCGACTAATGCTTGTGTTTCGGAAAATGGCAAAACATACATAAATCGTGTGTTCCCTTTTTGTGGAATTGAAAAATCCATAAAAGTTGCATAATTAGCATCAAAAATAGGCTCCGTAGTTTTTACAAACCAACCTATAAAATGCTGTTTTAGTAAGGGATACTTTTTATTATATTCAATTTTAGATACATCAAAAACACTATTAAAAAATATAGCAGTACTATATTTAGCAACATTAGAAGTTATAATTACTTCCGAGCCTTTGTCTTCAAAAGAAATAAAATTTTCTTTTTTCCAGACAATTTCTGGATATTTTTTTAGTTTATCTAAAACATAATTATAAAAACGAATTGATTCTATCATTTTATAATTTGCATTATCAGAAAGACATTCGATGGTTTGTTTATCATTAATAAACAAAGCTTGTTCCCATTTTTTTGAAACTAAATCATCAAAATCACCAAGTTTATTGTCCCAAAAACACCAAGTTCGGTCATTAGAATTTTTATTATTTGATTCTAACAACAATATCTTTTTACTTTCTAAAAGCTTAGCATCTAACATTTTATCTAAAACCATGAGGCTTGCTAATCCTATTCCTGCAAAGATATAATCGTGCTTCATTGGTTTTTTTGAAAGTATTTTAACAAATATAAACAATTCAAGCAAATAATTTTTTAATTTTGTTTAACATTTATGTAAAAAAGATGAACGTAGTTAAAAATATATTTAGCATAAAGGATTTAGAAAACCTTTCGGGGATAAAAGCACACACCATTCGCATTTGGGAAAAAAGATATGCCATATTAGAACCCATGAGAACCGATACCAATATTCGTCTTTATGACATTCATAATCTTCAAAAGCTGTTAAACATTACTTTGCTTCATGATTATGGTTACAAAATATCTCGGATATCTAAATTATCTCCTGATAAAATCCCTGCATTGGTTCGAGAAATTGTCTCTGAAAAAAGTACCAAAAGTCATGCTATAAATGCGTTTAAAATGGCTATGATGAATTTTGATCAAACACTTTTCATCAATACTTACAATAATTTATTATCCGAAAAATCTTTTAGAGATGTTTTTTATGAAGTTTTTATTCCGCTCATGAACGAAATAGGTTTGCTATGGCAATCGAATACTATAACTATTGCTCACGAACATTTTATTAGCAACTTGATAAAACAAAAACTCATAACAAATACAGAAAAAATACAGGTTTTAGATCCAACAAAAACTAATAAAATTTTTGTTTTATATTTACCATCAAACGAAATTCACGAGCTTGGATTAATGTATCTAAATTACGAATTAATTTTAAATGGATATAAAACCATCTATCTTGGAGAAAGTGTTCCTGTAGAAAGTCTTAAGGATGTTCAAAAATATTTCGACAAAATTACTTTTGTAAGCTATA
>NZ_JAYWDT010000232.1:0-13513 GCF_043779715.1 Flavobacterium sp. | reverse complement strand
ATTGCAAAAAGACATTGTTCGTGAAGATGAAATTTTAGGTTTAAAATTAAAAAAAATCACCAAAACCAAGAAACCGATTGTTTTTCCAGACAAAGTTGTAATCGATAATTTTAACGGAACAAAATCCGAATACAAGCTCGATGTTAAGTTTATGGACGAACTTTGTTATGCAGAACCAGGCACAAAATTAAAACTGAATAACCTGAATTTTATTCTGAATACTTTTGCAGTAACCAATGATTCTCGAGGAAAATTATACGAATTATTGCTCGTAATGCAAGAAAAGCCAGAAATGGTAATTAGTATTCATGGTCATTTGTGTTGCGTTTCTGTCGACAGAAAAGACTTGTCAACACAAAGGGCCAAAGCCGTTAAGCAATTTTTAGAGCTTAACGGAATAGAAAAAACAAGAATGAGTTTCAAAGGTTTTGGAAGCTCGATTCCGTTATTTGTCTTGCCTGAAAAAACTGAAGAAGAACGAGCATCCAATCGCCGAGTAGAAATTGAAGTTATCGAAAATTAATTATATGAAGACACGTTACCTTTTACTTTTTTTATTGTTATCAATTACAACTTATTCACAAGAAAAGTTTGATGTTTTTTTTGATTTTAATATTGATGTTCCTAACGAAAGTTCGGCTAAAAATTTTCAAAATTGGATTTCAGAAAACCCAAAAGCCGAAATAACTAAAATACATGGTTATTGTGACAGCGTAGATGACAAATCGTATAATAAAGAATTGTCTATAAAAAGAATAAATGCCGTGATCAAAATTTTGAAAAAAAATAAATTACAGTTAAGCAAAAATGTCGAATTAATGCCGTTTGGTAAAGATTTTAAACTATCTAGTAATCAAAACGAGAACAGGAAAGTAACTCTTTTTTATGACCTTCCAAAACAACAAAAAATTAGCGTTTTAACTAACGAAGAAATCCCTACGGATAGTGATATAAATGCTAAAATTGTCAAAGAAGCCAATTCTTTAGTAATTAAATTTAAAAACGCAAAAAAAGGAGATATCATTACGATTGATAATATTTATTTTCATCTCGATTCCGATAAAATAATCGAAAAATCGAAACCAATCTTATTGGGACTTTATAATATTTTATTGCAAAATCCAAATTTAAAAATTAAAGTAAACGGACATATTTGTTGCAATGCGGATGATAAAGATTTAAAATTATCTAGCAAAAGAGCACAATCTATTTATATCTATTTAGTAGAGAAAGAAGTTTTATTTGCTCGAGTATTTCATGAAGGCTTCGGAAGTTCGCAACCTATTTATAAAATTCCTGAAAAAAATGATTCAGAAAAATTGGCCAATCGTCGAGTAGAAATCTTAATTGTAGAAAAGTAAAAATTCGTAATTCGTAATTCGCAATTCGTAATTCAAATTGTTATCTTTGCAAGACAACAACACAAACAAAAATGAGTTCTGATACTTCAAAAAGATATGCACTTCGTGGCGTTTCGGCAGGCAAAGAAGATGTGCACAATGCCATCAAAAATATCGATAAAGGATTATTTCCTAAAGCATTCTGCAAAATTGTTCCAGATTATTTAACAAACGACGAAGAATATTGTCTCATCATGCACGCTGATGGTGCAGGAACAAAATCGTCCTTAGCCTATATGTACTGGAAAGAAACAGGTGATATGTCTGTTTGGAAAGGTATTGCACAAGATGCACTTATCATGAATGTCGACGATTTATTATGCGTTGGCGCAACCGATAATATTATGTTATCATCAACCATTGGACGCAATAAAAACCTCATAACTGGCGAAGTTATTTCTGCTATTATCAACGGAAGCGAAGAACTAATTGCCGAACTAAAAACCTTCGGAGTAACCATACATTCTACTGGTGGAGAAACTGCCGATGTAGGCGATATCGTGCGAACGCTTATTGTCGATTCGACCGTTACGGCTCGTATGAAACGCAAAGATGTAGTGAATAATGCTAATATTCAACCTGGTGATGTCATCGTGGGATTGGCATCTTTTGGTCAAGCAAATTACGAAAAATCTTACAATGGTGGTATGGGAAGCAACGGACTTACCTCTGCCCGTCATGATGTTTTCGACAAATATTTAGCACACAAATATCCAGAAAGTTTCGATGCTCAAGTGCCTAATGAACTCGTATATTCAGGAAGTGTAAAACTAACTGATAAAGTAGAAAATTCTCCAATAGATGCTGGTAAATTGGTGCTTTCTCCAACAAGAACCTATGCGCCAATTATCAAAAAAATATTAGAAAATTACACACCAAACGAAATACATGGCATGGTGCATTGTAGCGGAGGAGCACAAACAAAAATCCTACATTTTATAGATAATTTGCACGTTATAAAAGACAATTTATTTCCAGTTCCGCCACTTTTTAAACTCATACAAGAACAGTCAAAAACGGATTGGAAAGAAATGTATCAAGTATTTAATTGTGGCCACCGAATGGAAATTTATGTACCAGAAAACATAGCAAATAACATCATCGAAATCTCCAAATCATTTGGTGTCGATGCCCAAATTGTAGGTAGAGTAGAAGCAAACGAAAATAAAAAACTAACCATACAATCAGAATACGGAACTTTCGAATATTAGTTTTTTTAGGAGCAATTCCTGCTGTCTGCTATATCTTTTCCTTGCTAAAGAAGCAAGAAAAAGGATGTCGCTTCCATCAGGGCTAAAATATTTGTAATTTTCAGAAATAATATAAAAATCCGTTCTAATTAGTATAAATCCGCGTTATTCGTGGTCAAAAAAAATAGATATGTACGAACTAGTATTTTGGAATTATAAAGAAGAAATTTACCTAAACCATCATTTGGTTTACGAAGCCATTTCAGACGAAGAAATAGTCGACGGACTCGAAGATTTACCAATCGAAGTAATCCTGAACAGAATCGCAAACGTTTTCTCGAAATGGGAAAAAGTAGACGAAAAAAGCTGGAAAAACAACGATGGAGTAGGCGCATTTCACATAAGAACCACACCACAAAGTGTAAAAATAGATTGTTACGGCACCGAAGGAAAAACTATGGACAAACTCGTAGATATTCTCGAAGAATACAAATGTCCGTTATACGATCCGCAAGTTCCAGAACGCTGTGACGAATTCAATGAATAATATAATTGATATGAATTTCGATTTTGCCACAAACCATATTTTAGAAAATGATTTTGTTCGTTTAGAACCTTTGCAAGAATCTCACTTTGCTAATTTATTTACAGAATCCTTACAAGATCCAGAAATCTGGAAATTTTCCTCTTTACCCGCAATTGGAGAAGAAAATTTTAGAAACTACATTCAATTTGCGTTAAATAATCGAGAAAAACTAACCGAATACGCATTTGTAGTTTATGACAAACGTACAAATGAATACGCAGGAAGTACTCGTTTTTATGATATTCAACTGGCTAATAAAACCTTACAATTGGGTTATACTTGGTACGGAAAACAATTTCACGGAACAGGACTCAACAAACATTGCAAATATTTATTACTCGAGTTCGCTTTCGAAAAAATGAATATGGAGCGAGTAGAATTTCGCGCTGATAATGCAAATGAACGAAGCAAAGCCGCCATGAAAAGTATTGGTTGTAAAGTAGATGGTGTTTTGAGAAGTAATATGACAAAACTAGACGGCGGAAGACGCGATAGTATTATTTTGAGTATTCTTCGCAACGAATGGTTAGATGCTGTTAAAGTAAACTTGAGAAAGAAAATGTAGTTTTTCTTTCTCAAGTTTTACTTATAAAAATCTTTTATTTCATCTTGTTTGCAGGTAGTAATTTACTAGAAACTTCACCAAAACCAATTCTTACTTGGTCATTCTTGCAAAACCCTTTCATAATAACAGTATCACCGTCATTTATAAATTTTCTTTCGGAACCATCATTCATCTTTATAGGATTTTTTCCTCCCCAAGTTAATTCCAACATCGAGCCGAAACTATCTTCTGTTGGACCAGAAATTGTTCCAGAACCCATCATGTCACCAGAATTAACTCGACAACCATTACTAGTATGGTGTGCTAATTGCTGGCTCATTGTCCAGTACATATATTTATAATTTGATTTAGAAATCACTTTAGCTTCTGCATTTTCAGGCGCAATGGCTACTTCAAGATTAATGTCGAACGAGTGTTTTCCTTTTTGTTGCAAATAGGGAAGTGGCGTAGGTTCTTGTTTCGGGCTTTCTACTCTAAATGGTTCGAGTGCATCCATAGTAACAATCCAAGGAGAAATTGAGGAAGCAAAGTTTTTTGCTAAAAATGGACCAAGTGGTACATATTCCCATTTCTGAATATCACGAGCACTCCAATCGTTTAGCAAAACCATTCCAAAAATATATTCTTCGGCTTCATTTACAGGAATATTATCTCCCATAATATTAGCATCGGTTGTAATAAAAGCTGTTTCTAACTCAAAATCTACTAATTTAGAAGGTCCAAAAACAGGTTGTGTTTCTCCATTTGGCAAAGTTTGTCCATTTGGTCTGTGCACGGGAATTCCAGAAGGAACTATTGTAGAACTGCGTCCGTGGTAACCTACAGGAATGTGCAACCAGTTAGGTAGCAAAGCATTGTCTGGATCACGAAACATTTTTCCTACGTTTGTAGCATGTTCTTTACTTGAATAAAAATCGGTATAATCACCTATAAATACGGGAAGTTGCATTTCTACATCCGCTATATTAAAGATCACTATATCACGATGTTTTTTCTTGTCTTTTAGTTTTGGATTGTTAATATCAAAAATATCTGCAATACGATTTCTAACCAATCTCCATGTTTTTTTTCCGTCAGAAATAAAATCATTTAATGTGTCTTGCATGAAAACATCATCCGTTAATTCTATTCCTTCAAAATAATTTAATTGCTGTAAAGCACCTAAATCTATTGCGTAATCTCCAATTCGAGTTCCCACCGTTACTATGTTTTCTTTAGTCAAAAAGACGCCAAAAGGAATGTTTTGTATTGGAAAGTCGCTGTCATTAGCTATGTTTAGCCATGATTTTCTGCTCGAATCGTTTGCTGTAATGGGCATATAATTGTGTTGTTTATTTGTTGATAAATCTTATACCAAATATATCATAAACTATTATTTTACCAAACGTTTTTCGTATTTTTGTACGGAATTTAACTAAATAAAAAATATGTTACGCGACCAACAAATATTTGACCTAATTATTGAAGAACAAGACAGACAAATTCACGGTTTAGAGCTAATTGCTTCCGAAAATTTTGTAAGTGACCAAGTGATGGAAGCTGCAGGATCTGTACTAACAAATAAATATGCCGAAGGATATCCTGGAAAAAGATATTACGGGGGTTGCGAAGTAGTCGATGTTATCGAACAAATTGCGATAGATAGAGCAAAAGATTTGTTTGGCGCAGAATATGCAAACGTACAACCACACTCAGGATCGCAAGCAAATACAGCAGTTTTTGCAGCTTGTTTGAAACCAGGAGATAAAATTTTAGGTTTCGATTTATCTCACGGCGGACATTTAACACACGGTTCGCCAGTAAATTTTTCAGGAAAATTATACAGCCCTTCTTTTTATGGTGTAGAACCAGAAACGGGTATTTTAAATTATGATAAAATACAAGAAATTGCAACAAAAGAACAACCAAAACTAATCATTGCTGGAGCATCTGCTTATTCTCGTGATATGGATTTTGAACGTTTCCGTAAAATTGCAGATTCAGTAGGCGCACTCTTGATGGCTGATATTTCGCATCCAGCGGGATTAATCGCTAAAGGATTAATGAACGACCCAATTCCTCATTGTCATATTGTAACTACTACAACACACAAAACATTGCGTGGTCCTCGTGGTGGATTAATTATGATGGGTAAAGATTTTGAAAATCCTTGGGGTTTAAAAACACCAAAAGGTGAAATCAGAATGATGTCGCACGTTTTAGATATGTCAGTTTTCCCTGGAAATCAAGGCGGACCTTTAGAGCATATTATTGCAGCAAAAGCAATAGCGTTTGGCGAAGCGCTGACAGATGAGTTTTTTAGATATGCGATGCAAGTGCAAAAAAACGCCAAAGCTATGGGTGCAGCATTTGTAAAAAGAGGTTATAATATTATCTCTGGCGGAACGGATAATCACATGATGCTTATCGATTTAAGAAATAAAAACATTTCTGGAAAAGAGGCTGAAAATGCATTGGTTAAAGCAGAAATTACGGTAAATAAAAATATGGTTCCTTTTGATGACAAATCACCATTTGTAACTTCAGGAATTCGTGTTGGAACTGCAGCAATCACGACTCGTGGTTTGCTAGAAGAAGATATGGAAACTATCGTTGCTTTTATTGATAAAGTAATTATGAATCATACCAACGAAGAAATCCTTGAACAAGTTGCTGACGAAGTAAACGAAATGATGGGAGAAAGAGCGATTTTCGTTTTCTAAGATTTTTTAAATATAAAAATAGTTTAAAAAAAAGCATAATAAAAGAGATTTTATTATGCTTTTTTGTTTTATTTGTTATAAATCACCTTTCACAGTTTTGCTACAACTGATTTTAGGCAATATTTTTAATTTATTTTAATATTATTTTTTTCTGCAATTTTATTAAATACTTCTTCCTTATTTTCACTCTTTAATTTTTGGTACATCATACCCATAATCTGTTCAGTATCTTTAACATATTCTGATTTATCTTCTGAATAAATTCTATGTGCAATAAAAATATTATTAAGTGCCTTTTCATAATCATTTAATAAAAAATAATTTTTTCCTGCTCCAAAAAAACCTTCAGCATTTTTTGGATGAAATCTAATTAATTTTTCATAATATTCAATTGCAGTTTTAAAATCTGATTTTTTAGAATAGATTACTCCAATATTCATTAAGGCAAAATCTCCTTCTGGATAAATCTCAAGAGATTTTTTGTAGTATTTTATAGCGTTGTCAAAATCATTTAATTGTCTGTAACAAAGTGCTATATCATCATATGCTAAAACAAAATTCTTGTCAGATTTTATAGCCATTTCTAACCCTTCAATTGCTAATTTATACTCTTCATCACGCATAAAATCCTTAGAAATAATATATGAACTTTTTGCCTTCTCGTTTTTTGAATATGAATAAAATTGATTTTTTTTAATATTAATTTCTTTCTGTTTTTCATTTTCACAAGTTTGCGGCATAATGGTATATACTTTTTTGAAAAGACTTTGAATTCCGTCAACAGTATTAATTACTTCTCTATTTTTTGTATCACTATCTGTTAAAACCACATCAGTCATTGATTTTGTTATACAATTTTGATAAATATCACCATCAACTTTAGTTTTATTTTTTAAGCATTCACATGCACGAATTGCTACTTTTTCCTCTAAGGATTGTGAATACAAATTATTAGAAATTATTATTGCTAAAAAAAGTATTATTTTTTTCATATTATTTCTTTTGAGTTTTCGGCAATGTAGCTACCAACACCTTTTCTAATTTTTTTTGTTATTTATACGCTATTTAACCCTAACTGCTTCAGGAACCAAAACCTTATAATCGCCACCGTTTCTAATTACGTCACGAACAATACTCGAACTTATAAAAGAAGTACTTGCCGCTGTTAGCAAAAAAACGGTTTCTATTTTAGATAACCTTCTGTTGGTGTGGGCAATGGCTTTTTCGAACTCGAAATCGGCAGGATTGCGAAGGCCACGAAGTATAAAAGCAGCATGGTGTTTTTTGCACAAATCGATAGTTAATCCTTCATAAGTAATTACAGAAACTGAAGGCACGTCTTTGAAGGTTTCTTCGATAAATCGTTTGCGTTCTTCGAGCGAAAACATGTATTTCTTCTCGGCATTTACGCCAATTGCGATGATAATTTCATCAAAAAGAGGAATGCTTCTTTTTATGATGTCTAAATGTCCTAATGTTAAAGGATCAAACGAACCTGGAAATATGGCTTTTCTCATTAGTTACGGTCTATTTGATAAATAAATTCTTCGTCTTTCATTGATTCGACTAATTCTTTTTTAGAATAACCCCAAATTGTTTTTAGACTATAATTTTTATCAATATTAATATCGTCAATTCCTGTTTCTTGGTCTGTTTCCATATTATTGGCAAGACAAAAAACACTGTCTTTTGTGACTTTTTGTACTTTCATACAAGAATAAAAACCTTCACTTGCTTTAAAATGATATAAGTCACCCACTTTAGGGTTTTTAATAAACACTTTTTCGTCATCATCTTGTTTGTTATCGTAATAAATAACAGATGAAGTTATTACTGCGATAAGAAAAAGACCACTAAAAAACCAGATAGGTGTTTTTGTTGGATTAAAATCTTGCTCTTTCTTAAATTTTTGTTTTACGGTTTCATCAAGATTTTTTAGATCATAAGTAGATTTACAAATATTACATTCTAAAATATTTACTCTTCCAATAGGAAAAAATGGAATCCAATATAAATGTGCATATTTTCCAAAAACAGAATAATTCATGTCTGTATTGGTTACACATTGAGGACAAGAAGTATTCTTGATTTTTCCGCTTTTTAAGTTTGAAGAGTTTGTTCCGTAAAATATCATGCTTTTTAGAGTTTAATTATTTCTTCCAAATTGGTTTTCTACCCAAAGCCAATGCAATTTCGTTATCTAACATTTCACTCATATTCATTTTTGCAAATGCTGCTTGTTGCGGAAATATACTTTGTGGAGACAATCCTGGATTGGTATTTATTTCGATAAAATGTGGAATTCCATTCATAATAATAAAATCGGTTCTAGAAAAACCTGACATTCCCAGCGAATCGTATATTTTTTTGGCAGTTTCGACAACCAGTATTTCTTCTTCTTTTGAAATTCTTGCGGGCGTAACTTCTTCTGATTTTCCTAAATATTTGGCTTCATAATCGAAGAAATCATTCTGAGAAAGTATTTCGGTAATGCCTAAAACTTTGGTTTCGCCTCTGTATTTTAAAACGCCAACCGAAACTTCCGTTCCGTTAAGATAAGATTCTATCAGGATTTCGTTGTCTTCTGCAAAAGCAAATTCGAGTGCTTTCTCTAATTGGTCTAAAACATCAACTTTAGAAACGCCTAAGCTACTTCCTGACTGATTTGGTTTTACAAAAAATGGCAATCCAAGTTCTGATTTTATTTTATTTCCATCAATAATATCTCCTTTTCGCAAATAAATAGATTTGGCTTTTGGAATATTAAATTTGGTTAAAACCGATAAAGTATCACGTTTGTTAAATGTTAATGCTGATTGGTAAAAATTACAGCCTGTATAAGGAATATCCATCAGTTCCCAATAGGCTTGTAAATGTCCGTCTTCGCCCGGAGTACCATGAACCGTGTTTACAGCAACATCAAATTTTGTTGTAATGTTATTTTTATTAAAAGAAAAATCGGCTTTGTTTATGGGATACTTTTCGCCATCAATAACGACCGACCAATCGTTTGGAAGTATGTGAACTTCGAAGATATTGTACTTCGATTTGTCTAAATTATTTAAAATTAACTGACCGCTTCTTAACGAGATTACACTTTCGTCAGAATATCCTCCCATAACCACTGCTACGTTCATCTAAAAAAGAATTAAATTACTTAACAAAATTATCATTTTTTTTCAAACAAAAGCTCATAACAATTTTATTATCTTTGTCAAAATACATTTTTATGAGTTTCAAGAATTTTTTATTCAGTTTTACATTTGTCAAGCAAGTGCTAATAGCTATATTTATTGTATGTGCAACCCTTTTCTTATTTATGTATTGGATAGGTTTTACTACAAATCACGGGCAAGAAATTGTTGTTCCCAACTTAAGTAAACTAACACTTGAGCAGGCAGAAGACAAACTTGACGAGCTAGATTTAGATTACGAATTGTTAGATACTGTCGATTATAATGCGGCTTATCCGAAACTCTCGATAGTGCAACAAGACCCCAATCCAGGAGAAAAAGTGAAGCAAAATAGGGTTATTTATCTCAAAATAAACTCAACAGGATATTCGAAAGTGCGTATCCCAGATTTAATTCAGAAAACCTACCGTCAAGCCGTGCCAACACTTGCGGCATTAGGACTAGAAGTAGGAGATACAACCTATGTGCCTAATCTTGCAAAAGACATGATACTAGAAATGAAAATGAACGGAAAATCTATAAAAGCAGGGCAACAAGTACTAAAAATGACAAAAGTAGATTTGGTTCTTGGTGACGGAAAAATAGGTTTCGAAGAAGAAGAACTAAACGGTTCTGAAAATGATAGTATAAATAATGATTAACACAATAATGAACGAAGATATAACGACTGACAACGACGAGCTAGACGAAGAATTATTCGAACACCATAAGTTTGTTGCCACAAAAGGACAATCTATTCTTAGAATAGACAAATATTTGATGCATTTGTTAGAAAATGCAACTAGAAACAAAATACAACAAGCAGCAACATCAGGCAATATTTTTGTAAACGATATTCCTGTAAAATCAAATTATAAAGTAAAACCGTTCGATGTGGTTACGATTATGTTATCGCATCCGCCGTTTGAGAACAGAGTAGATCCAGAAGATATTCCTTTAGATATTGTTTATGAAGATGATGCTTTGCTATTAATAAATAAACCTGCAGGTTTGGTTGTGCATCCAGGTCACGGAAACTACACAGGAACATTGGTAAATGCATTGGCTTTTCACTTCCAGAATTTGCCTCTAAATAGTAGCGAACGTCCAGGATTAGTTCATAGAATAGATAAAGATACTACAGGACTTTTAGTTATTGCAAAAACGGAGCAAGCCATGACGCATTTGGCAAAGCAATTTGAAAATAAAACTTCCGAAAGAGAATATGTTGCCATAGTTTGGGGAAATGTTCAGAAAGACGAAGGAACTATAGAAGGGAATCTTGCTAGACATTTAAAAGACCGTATGCAAATGGCAGTTTTCGCTGATCCAGAAATAGGGAAGCCAGCCATAACTCATTATAAAGTTTTAGAACGTTTTGGATACATTACAGTTGTTTCTTGTAAATTAGAAACGGGAAGAACACATCAAATTCGTGCGCATTTGAAACATATTGGACATCCTTTATTTAATGATGAGCGTTACGGAGGGCATTTAATACTGAAAGGAACAACATTCACAAAATACAAACAATTTATAGACAATTGTTTCAAAATCCTTCCTAGACAAGCCTTACATGCAAAGACTTTAGGTTTCGAACATCCAACTACAGGCGAAATGATGCGTTTTGATACCGATTTGCCTTCAGATATGAAAGAATGTATCGAAAAATGGAGAACCTATTCGAACACAAATACATTAAACGAAGAAGAAAATTAAATATAAAAGTTTATTTTCGTTAATATAACAATTTTCGATATGAAAAATAAGATACTACTATTAGCTTTAGCATCAATCATAATTACTGGTTGTTCTGCTCAAAAATCTGTTGTTGCAGAAAATATAATTGATGCTACAAAATATATAAATTCAATCACTACCGAAGACCTGAAAACGCATCTTACCATTGTTGCTTCCGACGAAATGGAAGGACGAGATACAGGAACAAAAGGACAAAAAAAAGCAGGAAATTATTTGATAGAAATTTATAAAAGCAACGGAATCTCTTTCCCAAAAGGAGCTGCAAATTTTTATCAGAAAGTTCCAGCCACATTTATGAATAAAGAATATGGTGAAAAATTACCAGATTCCGAAAATATTTGGGCCTACATTGAAGGTTCTGAAAAACCTAATGAAATCCTTGTTATTTCAGCACATTATGACCACATAGGAACAAAAGATGGAGAAGTTTACAACGGCGCCGATGATGATGGATCAGGAACAGTAGCCTTGTTAGAAATCGCTCAAGCTTTCCAACAAGCAAAAAATGAAGGACATGGCCCAAAACGCTCTATACTCTTTCTTCATGTAACTGGCGAAGAGCACGGTTTGCACGGTTCTCGTTATTATACAGACAATCCTTTGTTCCCGTTAGCAAACACCATTACCGATATTAATATCGATATGATAGGACGACGTGATGAGTTTCATAAAGATTCCAACAATTATGTTTACCTGATAGGATCAGATTATCTTTCGACGGATTTGTATAAAGTATGCGAAGAAGCTAACAAAAAATATACAAATATAACTTTAGATTATAAGTTTAATGATCGTAGCGATCCAAATCGTTTCTACTATCGTTCAGACCATTATAATTTTGCAAAACACAATATACCATCGGTATTTTTGTTTAATGGAGTTCACGCAGATTACCACCAAGCATCGGACGAAGTAAGCAAAATAGAATTTGATGCACTAGCAAAAAGAACACAACTAGCATTTAGTATCGCTTGGGAATTGGCAAATAAAAAAAACAGACCAGTAGTAGATAAGTCAGGGAAATAATTTTTTTCTGGGGCGTGACCACAAGGGTCGTGTTATCCGCTTGTAGTCCTCGCACTTCCTTCGTCAGGCTGTGGGCTACAGCTACTACCACTCACGCAAGAAACATTATTACATAAAAAAGCTCCGAATCACTTCGGAGCTTTTGCGTTATTTAGGGTGGATGACCGGGTTCGAACCGGCGACCTCCGGCACCACAAACCAGCGCTCTAACCAACTGAGCTACAACCACCATTTGTTTAACGAGTGCAAATATATTGTAAATTTTGTGTTTTGCAAAGAAAAATTTAAAAAAATTATTTCAAATCACCTAAACTATTGACCGCCAAATACCTTTCGACAGTAAAACCTTCTCCATATGCTACATTTATGAGTCTTCCTAAGTCCTGAGCACGATATTTTACACTATCTAGAAAGCTTTTAGAGGTTATTGGCGATTCTGGTTCTTTCGATTTTGGATTATAAAACTGCGAGTCATAAGTCTTAATTGCTTCCATCTTCACATTCATAAAATCTGAAACATCGACTACAAAATCAGGTTCTATATTTTTCCATTGTATGTAATGATAAACGACTTTTGGTCGCCAAGCTTCTTGGATATTGCCATCAAGACTAGTTTGTATTTTTGATAATCCTGACAAAAAACAAGCATCAGAAACTAACTTGCTACCTTTACCATGGTCTATATGGCGGTCATCAATAGCATTGCAAAGCACAATTTGGGGTTTGTACTTTCTAATCATTCTAATAACTTCTAGTTGGTGTTTTTCGTTATTCTTAAAAAAGCCATCTCTAAAATTCAGATTTTCTCTTACAGCGACTTTCAGAATTTTTGCAGCATTTGCAGCTTCGGTATCTCTAATTTCTGCTGATCCTCGAGTTCCTAGTTCGCCACGTGTCAAATCGATAATTCCAACGGATTTACCAAGCGAAATTTCTTTAGCAATTGTAGCGCCACAACCTAATTCAATATCATCTGGGTGAGCCCCAAAAGCGAGTATGTCTAGTTTCATTTTTTTTTATATTAATTGAAAAATGTTATGAAATATTAGCAGTTAGCAATTTATAAAAAATAGATTGATAAATTAAGAATTGTAAAGAAAATTCACAGTT
>NZ_JAYWDT010000231.1:0-5951 GCF_043779715.1 Flavobacterium sp. | reverse complement strand
TTGAACAAGCTACAGAGTTTTTAAAGAAAAATGTAGCAGCAGATGGGAAAGTTGATTATTTTAAAATCAAAAAAAGTCCTGGAGAATTAATTTACATTCTAGACAATATTGCATCACTTGATACTAAGTTCAGTGATAAAAAAGTTGCAAAAGCATTTTGGATTAACGTTTATAATCTTCAAGTTATCAAAGGTGTAATTGATAAATTCCCAATAGCAACTGTTGAAACAATACCTGGATTTTTTACTGTTAATACATTTGTAGTAGGAAAACAAGAACTAACACTTGATGACATTGAAAATGTAATTTTAAGAGATTTGTTTTTTGATCCTGCGATACACTTTACTTTATCAAGTGCAGCAAATGGTGGAGCTCCACTTTTAAACACTGCTTATTTACCAGCTACAATTGAGGAGCAAATAAAAGCACGTGCTACTCTTATAATAAATTCTAAAAATTACTTTTTTATAAATAAAGATACTAAAGTGATAGAATTGTCAAAAATATTTGAATGGTACAAAAAAGATTTTGCTGTTAACTATTTTAATGAAATTGATTTTATCAATCTTTTTTTAGAAAAGAAAATAGACAATAAATTAACCGTTCAAACGTATGATTTTGATTGGTCTTTAAACAAGATATAACCCCTTTTTGTAAAATAAATATAGTAAGGTTATCTAATAATTAAAAAATGATCAAGTCCGCTTTTATAATAATTTTTCTCTGCTTTATTTCTGTTTCAGGACCAAAAACGTATGTGAAAAATTATTATAAAAATGGTAAATTGAAGTCTGAGGGATGGCTTCAACAAAATCAAAAAGTTGATTATTGGTTTTTTTATAATGAAAATGGGAGTAAAAAAGAAGAAGGTCATTTTGCAGAAAATAAAAAAATAGAATGGTGGCTGTTCTACACCAGTAAAGGTGAAATAGTAAAAAAAGTTGAATTCAAAAATAATGTAGAAGAAGGACTTTGTATTTTCTATAAAAATGGAAAAATAATAAAAGCCGCTCGCTACAAAGCAGGTTTAAAAATAAAAGAATGGAATACAATTTCGGCTTATAAAAGTGACAATCCCTGATAAACAATAATGAATATAATAAAAGTAATTATACCTGCTTACAATGAGGAAAAAGCGATAGCAAATGTTATTAATGAGATTCCTAACTATGTATCTGAAATAATTGTAATTAGTAATAAATCAACAGATAATACAATCGCAGTGGCTCAAAATGCTGGAGCCACTGTATTATCTGAAAATAATAGGGGATATGGCTATGCCTGTTTAAAGGGCCTTGAATATATTTCTCAACAAGATATTAAACCTACCATTGTCGTTTTTTTGGACGGTGACTATTCTGACTATCCCGAAGAATTAACCAAACTAATAGACCCGATACGTAGTAACAAAGTCGATTTTGTTATAGGTGCAAGAATTCCTGAATTAAGGGAAAGTGGCTCTATGACTCCACAACAAATTTTTGGAAATAAATTAGCTACTGTACTGATGAAACTTTTTTTTGGTTCAAAATTTACTGATTTAGGACCTTTCCGAGCCATAAAATACACTACTCTTGTTGATCTTGCCATGCAAGATAAAACCTATGGTTGGACAGTGGAAATGCAATTAAAAGTCTTGCGCAAACGTATTTCATATATGGAGATACCTGTTCGATATAAAAATCGAATTGGTGTATCAAAAGTATCAGGAACTGTAAAAGGTACTATCATGGCTGGAATTAAAATTATAGGTTGGATTTTTAAATACGCTTTCAAATAATATGCTGCAACTTTCTTACATCATTCTTACCATTTATTGCTTGGCTATTTTATTGCTGTTTTTTTATGGTTTTTCACAATTGAACTTATTGATTAATTATTTAAAAAATCAAAAAAAAACGGACAAATCGATACAATTTGATTTTAAAATTCCTTCGGAAATTCCACAAGTTACAATTCAATTACCTATTTATAATGAAAAGTATGTTGTCGAAAGATTGCTCATTACTATTGCAGAACTGGATTACCCAAAAGACAAATTAGAAATTCAAGTTTTGGACGATAGCACGGATGAAAGTATAATTGACACCAAAAAAATAGTTGATCGTTTATTTTCGGAAGGGTTAGATATAAAACTTATTACTAGGTCTAATCGTATTGGTTTTAAAGCAGGAGCTCTGAAAGAGGGACTAGTAACTGCAAAAGGCGAATTTATTGCTGTTTTTGACGCTGATTTTGTTCCGCAAAAAGAATGGTTACTACAAACTATTCCTTATTTTAAAGATTCAAATATTGGTGTGGTACAAACACGCTGGGGGCATTTAAATCGAAATTATTCTATACTAACTAAAATTCAAGCCTTTGCGTTAGATGCTCATTTTATATTAGAACAGGTTGGAAGAAATTCACAATCGCACTTTATTAATTTTAATGGAACTGCAGGAGTATGGCGCAAAGCATGTATCATTGATGCCGGAAACTGGGAAAGCGATACTCTAACCGAAGATTTAGATCTGAGTTATAGAGCACAACTCAAAAATTGGAAATTTAAATATTTGATCGATGTAGTTACTCCGGCGGAATTACCAGTTATTATAAGTGCAGCACGTTCACAACAATTTCGCTGGAATAAAGGAGGTGCTGAGAATTTTAGAAAAATGAACTGGCGCGTCATCACTTCAAAAAATATTTCGGTCAAAACAAAAATTCATGGTCTATTGCATTTACTGAATAGTTCTATGTTTTTGTTTATATTTTTGATGGCAGTATTGAGTGTTCCAGTAGTATTTATTAAAAGTAATTATCCACAATTAGCCGTTTTCTTTAACGTATTGGCGTTTTTTGTTTTTACTTCATTAGTGTTTTTTACTTGCTATTGGTTTACTTTCAAAAAAATTCACGGCGGGGGAATTGCTAACTTTTTTAAGTATATTGGTTTGTTTTTTACCTTTTATAGTATTGCTATGGGTTTCTCATTTCATAACACCGTCGCAGTTTTAGAGGGTCTTTGGGGTAAAAAAAGTGAGTTTGTCCGAACGCCAAAATTCAATATTGAAAGTTTAAAAGATAAATGGAAACAGAATACTTATATTTCAAAAAAAGTATCTAAAAATGTCATCATAGAGGGATTACTTTTAATTTATTTTCTTTTTGGAATCTACAGTGGTATTCGCTTGAATGATTATGGTTTGTTACCATTCCATTTAATGCTTTCCATTGGATATGGATATGTTTTTGTCAAATCAATCCAAATTACCGACTAGTTAGATTGGTCATTTAGACTTTATAATAAAATTTAAGTCGTTTGTCTATTTCAATAAAAAAACATTTTTTGGATTTCTGTAAAATAGGATGATTTACATCTATTTTGTCGCATAATATTAACTTTTGTACTTTTATTTTCTCGATAATAATAAATACTAAAATTAATGACATCACTTTGTAGAAGGAATCTGATTTTCTCTTTTGTGTAATTTGTATTTTATAGAACTCCAATGATGCAAACCAACAATGCAACTAAATTATATGTTTTATGCTGTGTATTTTTATATGCATACAATGCTTACTTTTTAGAACGAACTGATTTTCTTGCCTTGCTATTTTCTTTTGGAATACTCTTTTTTTTCACTTATAAAATTATCCAAATTGAAAAGAATAATTTTAATTTCTTAATTTTAATTTCATTGCTGTTTCGATTACTTTTTATTTTTAGTTTACCCAATTTATCACAAGATTTTTATCGATTTATTTGGGATGGTCGCCTTATTTTATTGGGACTAAACCCATTTACAAACCTTCCAAATGATTTAATTTTAGATCCAAATTTTACACTGTCACAAGCACACGAATTAGTGGGAAAAATGGGTAATTTAAGTGCATCTCATTTTTCTAATTATCCACCTATCAATCAATTATTCTTTGTTGTAGCAGGTTTTTTTAGTAATCATTCTATTCTTGGAGGAACAATAGTTTTGAGAACTATCATCATTGTAGCAGATTTTGGAACTTTGTATTTTGGCAGCAAATTATTAGAAAAATTAGGATTAGAAAAACACCGCATATTTTGGTTCCTATTAAATCCGTTAGTAATTATAGAGCTAACTGGTAATTTGCATTTTGAGGGCGTAATGCTTTTCTTTTTCATTTGGAGTATTTATTTACTACAAGAGAACAAATGGAGGGCAGCAGCTTTAATAATGGCATTATCTATTTCTACAAAACTATTGCCCTTACTGTTATTGCCTTTGTTTTTTCAAAAACTAGGATGGAAAAAAAGTTTTACTTTTTACGGAATCATAATCGGAATAAATATTTTGCTTTTTGTACCATTTTTTTCTGCTGAATTGATTTCAAATTATTCTAAAACAATTGGTTTGTGGTTTACCAATTTTGAATTTAATGCTAGTATTTATTACATTATTAGAGCCATTGGTTATTATTTTAAAGGGTACAATATTATTCAAAGTACTGGTCAAGTAATTCCAGTTTTAATGATGGTTTTTATCGTATTTCAGTCCTTTTTTGGAAAGAATAAGACAACCTTAAATTTGTTTCAAAGTTTTTTATTGGTGTTAAGCGTTTACTTTTTTACGGCTACAACTGTACATCCTTGGTACATTATTAATCTTGTGTTAATTAGTGTTTTTACAAATTTTAAATTTCCAATTGTTTGGAGTTTGATGGTGGTCGTTAGCTATTACACGTATTCTAATCCTGCATTTAAAGAAAATTTATGGTTGATTGCTATTGAATATATTGTTGTTGCTTTGGTGCTATTTAATGAGATGAAGAAAACGCCGTTTATAATTTATAGTATATTTGGAACTAGAATTAAAATGAATGAACGCACTGGCGTCAATAAAGGAGCGTAAACAAAACACTTTTAAGGAATAGAGCAACCATCACATTTAGGCAATATCTTTAAGATTTGCTTTCGTAAATATAAAGAGAACCTCAGCTCACGATAATAACCAAGAGCAATGGTGGGGCGAAAGGACGGAAGGAATTATTGCCAGCAATGCAATTGCGCACTTATATTAAATGACTGTCATGTTAAAACTACATCTTTGGGTTATCCATGGTTTTTAAACTGGAAATTTAGATTTTTAAACCTGCTTTGTCAGTACTAAAAAAATGGTATTATAATCTTTGATAAAAAATCTTACGTACTTAAAAACAAACTTAGCCAAACAATTTTTTATTATAATTGTAAACGACGATTTCTTCTCATTTAAATATAAAAAAACGCACTCGGATTGGAGTGCGTTTCAATAATTTAGTACTTGAATTCTATTTTTATTGATCAATAGATCCTAGAACACGTTTCATAAAACTGTTTAAAGCTTCTTTTTTGTCGGTTCCAGTTTTAACCAATTTATTCACTTCTAGAGCGCCATACATATTCGAAATTAATTCTCCAATAACATCTAATTCTTCGTCTTTTAGTGATGCAATTTCAGTCATTGCTTCTAAAACTTCGATTGTTTCAATAATGTAATCTTCGTCGTTTTCTTCGATAAACTGCGTTAAATGTTTGATTACAGGTAATTTCATTATTAAATTGTTTATTTGGTTATTCGCTGAAATGTTTGTTTAAAAAGAGAATCGTTACTTTAAACGAATTAGTAAAGGAATAAAATTAAACGATTTCATTTACCAATTCAATTAGTACTTCTTGTTTATTAGTTTGTGTTTCATTAACCAATTTACCATTCACAAAAGTGGCAAAAGTTGGTAAATTGCTCACATTAGCTAATTTTCTTGATTCAGGAAAGTTTTCTGCGTCAACAAGCGCAAAAGTAATTGTTTCGTTTTCTGAAGCTAATTTTTTGAATTTTGGTTTCATAATACGGCAGTTGCCACACCATGATGCCGAAAATTGAACCACTACTTTTTCTTCTTTTGCAATTAAATCTTGTAACGTATCTTCGGTTAATTCGATTAACATATTT
>NZ_JAYWDT010000230.1:0-2780 GCF_043779715.1 Flavobacterium sp. | reverse complement strand
TACCGCCATTTATAAAGGAATTTTATCTGATGGAAAAATAAACTCAATAACAAAGAATGCCATAGTTGATAAAAATTCACAAGAAACTATTCCTTTCTTTAGTTCGGACGGAAAATTCATTTTTCTATTTTCAAATTATCAGAATCAAAATCCTAAAAATCTTGATTTATGGGTTGGAAAATATGATAGAAAAGGTCTGATTCACGACCTGAAAAAGGCAACGACAATAAATACCGACTCTGTTGAATATTATGGTTCTATGTCGGCAAATGGACATATATATTTCTCTTCTTGGCGTAAAAATGGCTCTGGTAAAGGTGATATTTTTTCAACAAAATTCAAGAATGGAAAGTTTTCTGCCATAAATCAGCTAGACAACAACATTAATAATAAATTTATAAATTCTTCTCCAGCAATATCTCCAAAAGGAGATTGGCTTATATTTTTCAATGAAAATGAAGGTGTCGCTGACCTATATATTAGTTTTCTAAAGAAAGAAAGATGGTCAAAACCGATTAAGTTGTCAAATATTGTAAATACTCCAAATTTTGAGTTTGCACCTGTTATTAGTGATAATGGTAAAACACTATACTTTTCGAGAAGAGAAAAATCGACCGTATCCGACAAACAAGTTTATCATATTTACAAAATTTCAATTGACGAATTAGGATTGGACAAACTTAAACTTATAGCACAGTATTGATTTTTTGAGCTAATTGCGCTAAATTTTTCAGAACCTTACATTTGTGTTTAATTCAATAGTGTTGGGACGCTATATTAATAAAAAAAAGCCTTGAAAAAATAATTTTCAAGGCTTTATTATTAAAGTCAAAGACTATTTTTAGCTTCTTCTTGGTCTTTTAGGTCTCTCAGAACTTGATTCAGAAGGACGTGGTGTAAAACCTGATCCTGATGAACGTCTTTCGTTTCTTGGTGCTCTGTCTGAAGATTCACTTCTTTCTGAACTTCTTCCAAAACCACCTTCTCTTGGAGCTGATCCTCTGCTAAATCCGCCTTCTCTTGGAGCCGAACTTCTTGATTCACTTCTTGGTCCAAAAGCACCACCGCCACCACCAGATCTTGGTGCTGAACTTCTTTCTCCTCTAAAACCTCCGCCGCCAGAACTTCTTCCGCCACCGAAACCACCACCAGAACTTCTTCCGTTGTGATCACGACGTCCAGAGCTTGAACCACCGTCATTTTTAGAAATTTCAACGTTTATTCTTCTTCCGTTAAGGTCGAATCCGTTAAGAACTTCCATTACTTTATCAGTATGTTCTGCATAGGTATTAAAGAAAGAGAAACCTTCTTTTACATCTACTTTAAATACATCATCACGACCTAAGTCTAATGTTTCTTTTAAGAAATCTTTTAGTTGCATCCAATCGAAATCGTCTCTAGAACCAATATTTACAAAATAACGCGTTGCGCCATTGTTGCTATTTTCTCTTGGAGCACCATCTCTATCATCACGTTCACGTCTGTCTGAACCTGAAGATTGATTAGAAATATCTCTGTTTTTCTTATAGTAATTGATAAAACGGTTAAATTCTACTGATACCATTTTCTTGATTAACTCTTCTTTCGTTAAGTCTTCTAAAACGCTATTGATAGCTGGTAAATAGTTGTCAATTTCGTGATCAACTTCCGTATCTTTAATTTTGTTTGCTAAGTGTAATAATTGGATTTCGCAGATTTCTATTCCAGAAGGAATTGTTTTTTCTTCAAACTTTTGTTTGATAATTCTTTCGATAGAAGAAATTTTGCGAATTTCACTTTTGGTTACAATAACAATAGAAGTTCCTAGTTTTCCTGCACGTCCGGTACGACCAGAACGGTGGTTATAGGTTTCTATTTCGTCTGGCAATTGGTAATTTACAACGTGTGTAATATTATCAACATCGATTCCACGAGCAGCAACATCAGTCGCTACAAGCATTTGGATTTGTCTACCACGGAAAGCTTTCATAACACCATCACGTTGCGCTTGAGATAAATCTCCGTGCAAAGCAGCAGCACTATAACCATCTTCGACTAATTTTTCAGCAACAGCTTGTGTATCACGTTTTGTTCTACAAAAAACTACAGAGAAAATGTCTGGATTAGCATCAGCTAATCGCTTCAAAGCTTCGTAACGATCACGAGCATTTACTAAGTAAAATTCGTGAGAAACTGTTGCAGAACCTGAGTTTTTAGCTCCTACAGTAATTTCTATTGGATCGGTCATGAATTGTTTTCCAATTCTAGCTACCTCAGCAGGCATTGTTGCAGAAAACAACCAAGTATTTTTCTCGTCTGGAGTTGTAGATAAAATGTTTACGATGTCTTCGTAAAAACCCATGTTCAACATTTCGTCAGCCTCGTCAAGAATACAGTAGTTTATTTGAGAAATGTCAACTAATCTTCTGTTAATCATGTCTTGCATTCTTCCTGGAGTTGCCACAATAATTTGCGCTCCTCTTTTGATGTCTCTTGCTTGTTCTGTGATACTTGCACCACCATAAACCGCCACTACATTAATACCTTTTTCGTATTTTGAGTAGTTTTTAAGCTCATTTGTAATCTGCAAACATAGTTCGCGAGTAGGTGATAAAATTAACGCCTGTGTATTTCTATTGTTGGCATCAATTTTTTGAATGACTGGAAAACCAAAAGCTGCCGTTTTCCCTGTCCCTGTCTGAGCCAACGCAACTAAATCAATGTCTTTTTCCAATAGCATCGGAATCGCTTTCTCTTGTACTTCGGTCGGATTCTCAAATCCTAGATCGATAATCGCACGT
>NZ_JAYWDT010000229.1:0-13809 GCF_043779715.1 Flavobacterium sp. | reverse complement strand
TTAAATATTTTCAATATACTATTATCGTTATTAATGGTTAGAAAGTTTAAAAAAAGTTTTTTTATTACAACTAAAAAATTAAATTTGCGTTCACTATTTAATAATTACAAAAGAAATTATAATCAATTAAGAAAATTTAAATTTTAAGAAAATGGCAAACGTTAAAAAAGAAAGTAGTTCAAACGGAGGAGATGTGTTCTCAGGAATAGTTATCGTATCATGTATTGTAGTTGGAATTTTAGTTTGGAAATTCGTGATGGGTTCTGGGGCAAATTTTGCTGGAGGAATTTCAGGAGGAACGCCACTACCAGGAAACTACCGTGCAATGGTTTATAATGGAGGTCCAATTGTGCCAGTTTTGATGGGATTATTATTAATGGTTGTTGTTTTCGGAATCGAAAGATTTATGGTTATATCTAAAGCTGCTGGAAAAGGTAACTTAGATAAATTTATGACAAAAGTTCAAGCAAGCGTTACTTCTGGAGATATTGACGGAGCTATCGATGCTTGCGACAAACAAAAGGGATCAGTTGCAAATACAATAAAAGCAGGTTTGGTAAAATACCAAGCAGTAAAAGCAGAAGGTTTCAATAGCGAAGATGCTACAGAAACTATTCACAAAGAAATTGAAGAAGTTACTTCTCTTGAAATGCCAATGTTAGAGAAAAATTTAACAATCATTTCTACGTTAGTATCTTTAGGAACTCTTGCAGGTCTTTTGGGAACTGTAACAGGTATGATTAAAGCATTTGCTGGATTAGCAGGTGGTGGTGGAGCAGATTCTGCTGAATTAGCAAATGGTATTTCTGAAGCACTTATCAATACTGCAACAGGTATCGCGACTTCTGCATTAGCAATCGTTGTTTACAACTACTTTACTTCAAAAATTGACACGTTAACTTATTCTATCGACGAAGCTGCAAATACTATCGTGAATACTTACAGACGTTTCAAAGGAAGTGTAAAATAATATCAAAATAGTGTAATGAAGGGAGAAGAATAATCTTCTTTCTTCGTTATATATAAAAATAAAATTATGGCTAAAGCAAAATCGCAAAAAAAGGCAGCCGCTATCGACATGACAGCAATGTGTGACGTAGCCTTCCTTTTGCTAACTTTCTTTATCTTGACCGCTACAGCAAAGCAACCAGAGCCATTACCAGTTGATACGCCAAGTTCTACAGTGCAAACAAAATTGCCTGAAAAAGATTTAGCCATGTTAACAGTAGGTAACGGTAAAGTGTTTTTTGGAGTAACAGGAAAAGATGTTAGAAAAAGAACACTAGAGCTAATGGGTACTAAATACAGTATGACATTTACTCCAGAAGAAATGAAAAGATTCTCGCAAATGGACGGTTTTGGTGTGCCAATGACACAGCTAAAAAGTCTAATCGCTAAGAATAGTGCAGAAAGAAACCAAAAAAACTTGCAACCAGGTATTCCTAAAGATTCTCTAGACAACCAGTTGAAAGAATGGATTTATAATGCAAGAATTGCAACTGATGAAGTTACGGGTGGTAGACAACTTAAGGTAGCTATAAAAGGTGATGCAAAACAAGAATATCCTCAAATTAAAAAGGTGATGGATATTTTGCAAGACCAGAAAATAAACCAGTTTAATCTAGTTACTGGATTACGCGGGGAAGATTTTTAATATTTAAAAAAATACAACGATGGCAGAATTAAATACTGGCGACGGCGGCGGAAAAGGTGATAAGAAAGTAAGGAGTAAAAAATCAAATTCCCGTGTAGATTTAACAGCAATGGTAGATTTAGCTTTTTTACTTATAACGTTCTTTATGTTGACGACTTCGCTAAACAAACCTCAATCTATGGATTTAGGTATGCCTGATAAAGAGGAAGATCCAACAAAAAAACAAACAATAGATGTTGCTGACAATAGATCTTTAACTGTTCTTTTAGGAGAAAATAATGAAGTGAAGTGGTATCTAGGGCAATTTGGAACACCTTTAGCTGGTCCAGAACAAGTTACTTATGGTAAAGAAGGTATTCGAAAAGAAATTTTAGCTAGAGTTAAATCTGTTGTTGCTGAAACAGGAGATCCTAAAAAAGGATTAATAGTAATCATCAAGCCAAGTGAAAAATCAACTTACAGTAATCTAGTTGATATCCTTGACGAGATGGCTATTTGTAAAGTGAAAACTTATGCAATTGTAGATATTACAAAAGAAGAAGTAGCTTTATTAGATAAAGAATAGGTTTTTTTAACCAAAAAAATAAGAAAATGAAATTAGATTTATTTAAACCACAATGGTTAGATTTAGTTTTCGAAGGACGTAACAAAAAGTATGGTGCTTATGAGTTGCGAAAAGAGAATCCTAAAACATCTATCAAAGCATTACTAGGCGGTGCCTTTGTTTTTGCCTTTGCTTTAGGTTTGCCAATGCTTCTAGATATGATTCCAGATAGCGAAGCAAAAAACACACTCGACGAAAAAGTAGTCTTGGTAGATATAGAGAAACCAAAAGACATTATAAAGCCACCCCCACCGCCTCCAGAGCCACCAAAACCAAAGATTGACGAAGTGAAATTTGTTGCTCCTAAGGTTGTGCCAAAAGAGAAAGTAGTAGAGGAAATTAAGACTATCGAAGAGCTTAAAGATAAAACTATTGCTGAAAAAGATCAAAAAGGAGATCCAAATGCAAAAATTGTAATCGATCAGCCAACAGGAGATGGTGACCAAGGTGCTGAAATTGTAGACAACACTATTTACAACTCTGCAGGTATCGAAGTACAACCAGGCTTTCCAGGAGGTATGGAGAAGTTTTATGGTTTTATCAAAAAAAATTATGATATTGAGGGAATCAGAGATAAATTAGACAGAGATCTTACTGGAAAAGTATTTGTGAAGTTTGTTGTTGAAAAAGACGGAACTTTAACAGATATTCAAGTAATTAGAGATTTAGGTTACGGAACAAAAGAAGAAGCAATAAGAGTACTTCGTAAAGTTCCTAAATGGACTCCAGGGATTCAAAATGGAAAACCAGTTAGAGCTAGTTTCTCATTGCCAATAAATCTTAGTATAACAACTGGAGAATAATGAATAATGATGATTCAAATAATACAAAGAAGAAATCGCTCAAAGAGCGATTTCTTCTCGTTATAGGAATATTGTTTTTCTGTTTGTATTTGACATTTGGCTTAGCGGTAATCTTCTGGAAAGACTTTCCTCTTAACATGTCTAATGGTTATAGAATTGCTTTAGGTACTATAGTTATTGTGTATGCTTTTTTGCGATTCATTCGTTTCTTTCAAAAATCAGAATAATGAAAAAAATTAGTCTATTAGTTCTAATAAGTTGCTTGTTTATAGTTGTGTTTTCATGCGATAAAAAAGTAAAAAATCAAGAAGAAACTATCATAAAAGGAAAAGCTACTATTCTTGTCGATGAAACTTTGCTTCCTGTAATTGAAGATCAAAAAGAAGTTTTCGAAAATCAATACAATGCATCAATCACATTGGTTGGAAAATCGGAATCAGAAATTGTACAACTATTATCTAAAAACAAACAGCAATTAGCTATTTTGTCAAGAGAATTAACAGAAAGTGAAGCTGAAATTTTTAAAACAAAAAAAATCACACCTAGAATAACAACACTTGCAACAGATGCTATTGCTTTTATTTCACATAAAAATAACAGTGATACAATCATTGATTTAGAAAAAGTAATTACTTTTGTGCAAGGAAAAAATCAAAATGATTTCAAAGGGTTGGTTTTCGATAATCCAAATTCGAGTACAGTTCGTTATATTAAAGAACTAGCAAAAATTAATGTATTGCCAAAAGAGAAAATATTTTCTTTTCAAACAAATAATGAAGTCATACACTTTGTAGCTAAAAACGAAGGAATGATAGGGGTTGTTGGAGTAAATTGGTTGTCGCAACCATCGCCAGCAATGCGAGAAACGATAAAAATAGTTAAAGTATTAAGTGTTAAGTCTTTAAAAACCGCAACTTTCGTAAAACCAAGCCAAGATCATATAGCAAGCGGTTTGTATCCACTTACTCGAGAAGTGAAAATGTTAAATTATCAACCTTTTCCGGGTTTAGGCATGGGTTTTGCTTCCTTTGTAGCAGGGGAAATAGGACAACGTATTATTTTGAAATCAGGTCTCGTTCCTGCTAAAATACCAAACAGGAATATTATCCTCCGAAAAGAAATAAATAAAAAATAATAAATACAAAATAAAATGAATAAAGTTAAATTTTTCAGCATGGCATTAGTAGCCTTTGGATTTTCTACTTACGCACAAGAAGTCGAATTAGCTAAAAAAGCTATTGATGCTGAGCAGTACGAAAAAGCAAAATCTATTTTAAAAGCTGGTATACAAGCAAAACCTGATAATGGAAAAATTGCTTTTTTATTGGGTAATGTTTACTTGCAACAAAGTCAACAAGATTCTGCTAAAATGTTTTTTCAAAAAGGATTAGCTGCTAAAGAATTTGGAAGTTTTAATTATATCGGTCTAGGACAATTAGATTTAAATAATGGTAATGTTGATGCTGCGCAATTTAACTTTGATCAAGCTACAAAAGACATCAAAAAGAAAGATATAGAACAATTTATTTATATTGGAAAAGCATTTACAAATGCTGAGAAACCAGATTTCAAAAAAGCAATTGCTAATTTAACAAAAGCAAAAACTATAAATCCTAATGATGCACAAACGCAAATGGCTTTGGGAGATGCTTATTATGGAGATAGAAATCAAAATGAGGCTTATGCAGCTTATAGAAATGCATTTGAGGCAGATCCAACTTTGCTAAAAGCAAAAATGCAATTGGGTGTTTTGCTAAAAGGAGCAAAAGCATTTGCCGAAGCAAAATCTGCATTCGACGGAGTAGTTGCTATTAATCCAAATTACGGTCCAGTATATCGTGAACTAGCCGAAACTTATTATCAATGGGGAGCTAACGACAAAACAAAATACAAAGAATACACTGCAAAAGGATTAGAGTTTTACGAAAAATATATGAGTCTAACGGATTATTCATTAGCATCACGTTTTCGTCACGCAGAGTTTTTAATCTTAGCAAAAGATTACAAAGCACTTGAAAAAGAAGCTGAAGCAATGAAAAAGTTGGACAATGTAAACCCAAGAATTTTGCGTTATCTAGGCTATGCTTTATACGAAAACGGAAATTCTGACGGAGCAATACAAGCACTAACAGATTATACAACAAACCCAAAAAATAAAGTTATTGGTCGTGATTATTTGTATTTAGGTTTAGCACAACTAAAAAATTCAACACCAGCAGCTACAACACCTGAAGCAAAACCAGTAATAAATGAAGTTTTGTTTCAAACAGCAGTAGCTAATTTCCGTAAATCAGTCGATTTAGATAAGCCGATGGCAAATGAACTAAACGAAATTGGTAAAAAATATTTTGACCAAAAGTTGTACAAATACGCAGCAGATATATATGAAGTAGCAACATCTAACCCAAATTCTAAAAATTATTTATATGATAATTTCTATTTAGGATATGCATTGTATTTTGACAATTCAAGCAAAGATGCAGCAAAAATGGATATTGCAGCCCTAAAAAAGGCAGATAAAGCATTTGATAATGTGTCAATCGCTTCTCCAAAATTCCAAGATGCATACATATACAGAGCCAGAGTAAATAGTTTATTGCAAAATGATGCAGTAGCAGAAGAACAAATGGCAAAAAGCTACACAGACTATATTCGAGTAGTAACCGAAAAAGGAGCTGTCGAATTAGATAAGTCAGAAAACAAAGTAAAATTTGTAGAAGCTTACCAAAATTTAGCTTTGCACAACAAAAAAGACAAAGTAAAAGCTACCGAATATATCACAAAAGCATTAGCAATCGAGCCAACAAACTCTGATAGTTTAAACATTCAAAAAGCACTAAAATAATACACTAAAATTCCATAAAAACCGTCTTGTTCTAAAAAACGAGACGGTTTTTTTATGAGTGAAAATTTCAAATGTTTTTGACAATCACATTCCCGTTTTCGCCTTAATCTGTCCTCTCGAAAAAATGAGAGAGAGGATATCTCCCGAAAATTCGAGGCTATCAGGGCTATTTCAGATTTTTTATTTTTTATCAGAATTTTTAAAATCTAATATTCCAATAATCTAACAATCCAAATAACTATCTTTGCAAACTATTTAACATACAATGCTCACAAAAGAAATACAAATTGCAGTAGAAAAAGGAGAAATGCTTCCACTTATGGAAGAATTTTATACCATACAAGGAGAAGGATATCACACAGGAACAGCAGCTTATTTTATCCGAATAGGTGGTTGCGATGTAGGTTGCCATTGGTGCGACGTAAAAGAAAGCTGGAACGCAGCACTTCATCCGCCAACAAAGACAGATGTCATTGTCGAAAACGCAAAAAAATACGCAAAAACAATTGTCGTAACAGGAGGAGAACCACTCACTTGGGATATGACAGTTTTGACCCAAAAGCTAAAAGCAGAAAATCTACAAGTGCATATCGAGACCTCTGGAGCTTATCCAGTAACAGGAAATTGGGATTGGTTTTGTCTTTCGCCTAAAAAAAATAAACTTCCAGTAACAGATGCTTATGCCATTGCGCATGAGTTAAAAGTAATTATTTACAACAAACACGATTTTATTTTTGCAGAAGAACAAGCCGCAAAAGTCAATAAAAACGCCATACTTTTTCTTCAACCAGAATGGAGTAAAAAAGAAGAAATGACGCCGCTTATTGTCGATTATGTAATGAATAACCCAAAATGGAGAGTGTCCTTACAAACACACAAATATTTGAATATACCTTAAGTATGAAGAAATTTTTAATTATTTTAATTGTTGTCTTAACGTTTCACGCAAGAGGATTTTCCCAAGAATCTAATATTGAACCAATTTATAGCTCGGTTGGTATAGAAAAACAACCAGAATTTCCAGGAGGATTTAAAGAATTTGGAAATTATGTTCAGCGAAATTACAAATACCCAAATGTACCTTTTTTAAAAGGACAAGTTTTTGTAGAATTTGTAATTGAAAAAGATGGAAGCGTTGCAGGTATAAGAGTAATTAGAGATATTGGATACGGAACAGGAGAAGAGGCATAAGGTTAATGAAAAATTGCCCAAATTGGTCACCAGGAATTCAAGATGGCAAGCCAGTTAGAGTAAGGTATTCTTTACCAATTGCTATAAATTTAAAATAAAAAGCATTAAATTTTTCACTACAGACTGCGTATTTCGTCTATAAAAAATAACGTTTCATCGATTTTATTTCGCTATTAAAAATATTTACAATACACTTGCTAAAGTTTTAATAATCAAAATATTAAAATTTTTTTCGCCCCAATGAAAACAGCTTAAAATTATGTTTGGGATTTGTTTAAACAAGTTTAACCTAAATACCACATAATCATGAAAAGAAATTTGCTCCTAGCAATTGCTATGCTTGTGACACAATTTATTTTTGCACAAGCGCCATTAAGCGTAGCTAAAAGTCTTGCTATTAGTTATGAAGATGCGGAAGTAAAACCTGAATTTCCAGGAGGATATAATGAGTTTATGAAATTTATTGGTCAAAATTTTATAACTCCAGATTCAGAAGGGCTTTCTGGGACTATAAAAATTAGCTTTGTTGTAGAGGTTTCGGGAAAAATTACTGAAATAAAAATACTAAAAGATTTAGGTTCAGGAACAGGAGAAGAAGCAAAAAGAGTAATTGCTAAATCCCCTAATTGGTCACCTGGTGAGCAAGATGGGAAACGAGTAAGAGTCACATTCCAATTGCCAATTATTATAAAAGGTTAGTGATTTTATCATTTCGCTTTTATAAAAAACATTCACTCATTTTTATGAATGTTTTTTATAATTCTAATTTTCAATTAGTTATGATTATAGAGAACGATAAAAATCCATATTTTATATTATTTACGTAAGAATATTTAGATATAAAAAAAACATTCATGTATTTCGTCGATTTTATTTCGCACTTTAGCGATATTTATATATCATTGTATAGAAATTACTCGCCCCGGTAATGTTTGTTAAATGATTAAATACAATGAGTTATGAAAAAATTTTTGATTTTATTTGTTTTTACCGTGTGTACAAACATATTATTGTCTCAAACAGCTACGAGGCAAATGAGTGAAACACCAGTTCAATACGAAATGGTACAAACAAAACCAGTTTTTCCAGGAGGAATAAATGAGTTTATGAAGTTTGTGATGAAGAATTATCAATCACCAGTAACGGAAGAAGAAGAAGTTGAAACAGGTGTTCTCGAAGTGAGTATTGTTATAGATGTCGACGGAAGTATTAGTAAAGTTAATATTATTAAAGAAGTTGGTAACGCAGGAAAAGAAGTAAAAAGAGTATTGGCAAAATGTCCTAAATGGTCTCCAGGTAGCCAAAACGGAGTAAATGTTCCAGTGGTTTACAATTTTCCTATAAAAATTCAATAAGAATAAAAAGTGTAATTTAGAATCCCATTTGCTATTGCGAATGGGATTTTTTTATTTATATTAGTTTCAAAATAGAAATAATGAAATCACAATTCCTACTTGATAAGACTATCACTTTTTTAAACCATGGTTCTTTTGGAGCTTGCCCAAAACTTATTTTCGAGGAATTTCAGCGATTTCAATTAGAATTGGAAAATGAACCTGTTCAGTTTATTCAGAAAAAATTAAATGGATATTTAAAAATAGCTCGAGAAAGTTTAGCAAAATTTGTGGGTTGCGAAGCTCAAGATTTATATTTTACACCAAACCCTACATTTGCAATTAATACCATTATGCGTAGTTTGAATTTGCAAGAAGGAGATGAAATCTTAACTACTAACCATGAATATGGTGCTATGGATAGAGTTTGGAATTTCTATTGCAAGAAAACTGGAGTGAAATATATTCGTCAAGAAATTTCTTTACCCATACTTTCTAAAGAACAAATTCTTGAGGAATTTTGGAAAGGTTATACTGTAAAAACTAAAGTTGTTTTCATCAATCAAATGTCAAGTGCAACGGCTTTACTGTTTCCGGTAAAAGAAATTTGTGATAAAGCCCAAGAATTAGGACTAATAACGATCGTTGACGGCGCTCATATTCCAGGACATATTGACTTAAATATCCAAGAGTTAAATCCTGATTATTATACAGGAACGCTACATAAATGGATGTTAGCTCCAAAAGGAAGCTCATTTTTGTATGTAAAAAAAGAATTTCAAAACGATTTAGACCCGCTAGTGGTGAGTTGGGGTTATGAAAGCTTGTTTCCTGGAGAAAGTCAGTTTTTAGATTATCACGAACAGCAAGGAACTCGTGATGTTTCTGCTTTTTTGTGTACACCAACCGTGGTAAGTTTTTTAGAAAATAATAATTGGAAACAAAAATCTAAAGATTGCAAACAAATTATTTTAGATAATTACCAACGGTTTTGCGATTTGTTAGGAACAAAACCTATTTGTCCAATTACTTCTGAATTCCTTGGGCAAATGGCAAGCATTCCTGTGAAAACGGATAGTGCGCAAGAATTGAAAGATTTATTGTATGATAAATACAAAATTCAAATTCCAGTGATGCCGATTAATGGGAATTATTATATCAGATATTCTATAAATGCGTACAATTCGCAAGAAGATTTAGATATTTTGTATGCTGCTTTGCAAGATATTATTGAAACGACTGATTTGATTAAAGTGTAATTTTGATAATAGCCCAGATTACTTCACCTAATTTTTATTTTCATTGGAGTTCTGTGAACTTCGTCTGTAGTGAAAATCCTTTTGATTTTTTTTAAAAGCAAAAGATTGCAATCTCGTCTTTTAGGATGAGACGGGATTAGCTCCTAAAAAAGTCTCGCTAAATAATCAAAATGTTCGCCTTCTAAAATCAATTCGCATTGCAAACCATTTGTATTTGCTGCATTTTGAAGTGTATTGTAATCTAAATACAACCAAGGGAAAGGGTCTTCTTTTTCGTTTTTGTATGAAACGATGAAAGTCAGTTCGCCATAATATCCGTTAGAAGGAATCCATTTTCCACCATCTTCATCATCATCGAACATATAAATAATATCGGAAGAATCTATTAATATTTGTCCGTTTGGATTTAATAAAGATTTTAGTTTCTTAAGATATTTAGTGGTTTCTGTTAATGTCCCGAAAATTCCTGTTCCGTTCATTAATAAGATAATGGTGTCAAATTTTTCGTTTTCAATATCCAAAATATTCGCAACACGAGCATTTTTTAAACCACGAAGCTGGCAAGCTTCAATTGCTTTTTCGGAAATATCTATCGAAGTAACGGTTAGATTTCGTTCGTTTTGTAGCGATAACGAATGACTTCCTGCTCCACAACCCACATCTAGAACCTTTCCTTTTGCAAGTTGCAAGGCTTTTTGTTCCAACTTTGGCATTTCGGCGTAAGACCGAAACAAATACGCAACGCTCATTTCGTCGGCTTCGGAAATAGAAGTTTCGGTAATAAGGTCTTCGGGCGAATTGTTTGTTTGGTAATCGAGTATGGCTTTTCCGAAAAGATCTTTCATAATAAGTTTATTCGTTTATGCGGTTATTTGTGTATTTGATTTGAGTAAATTTGCACAATCAACTTTAAACTTTAAACTTGAAACAAATTTTACAACAACTTCCTAAAGAAGCCAAAGATAAGCATATAGAAAACAAAAAGTATTTTGTAAAGCTAAAAAATAAGCCGCCCAAAAACTTAGATTATGTGATGCAAGATTTGCATGATGCCGAATTCAAAAAAACCAATTGTTTAGATTGTGCTAATTGTTGTAAAACAACTGGGCCGCTTTTTACTAGTGCCGATATTGAACGTATTTCGAAACACTTGCGTCAGAAACCACAACAGTTTATCGACCAGTATTTACGAATGGATGAAGATCAGGATTATGTGTTGCAAACTGTCCCTTGTCATTTCTTAGATCAAAATAATTCTTGTTTTATATATGATGTTCGACCAAAAGCTTGTCGGGAATTCCCACATACTGATAGAAAGAAGTTTAATCAAATTACGGATTTGACCCTAAAAAATGTTGCGATTTGTCCTGCAGCATTTAATATTGTGGAGAAAATGAAGCTAAAAATGCCATTGTAAAAGACAGATTTTAATAAATTAAATATTTCGTCCTCATTTTTTTAAACGCAACCAGTCCGCTTTCCCAAGATCTCCTAATTTCAGTTTCAGATGTTCCGGTTTCAATTTGTTGTTGCAATTTCTTTGTGCCAGCAAGTTTTGTGAAAAAGGAATTAAAAAACTTCGATTTATCTGAATTGGTTTGATAGGCTTTGATAAGCCATTTTAGTTCCAATTGTTTTACTTTGGCAACAGCCGATAAATCCTCTCCATAGCATTCGATATTTTTATAAGTTGGTTCTTTTGCTCCAAAATTAGGAATAGGTGTAAAGCTAAAATTGCTTTTTGGTAAATAAGGCGAACCATAAATCTGAAATTGCTTTTCGGTTCCTCGACCCACACTCACATTTGTGCCTTCAAAAAAACACAAACTGGCATACAAGTTTATCGATTGGTCGTTTGGTAAATTTGGCGATGGTTTTGTAGGTAAACTATATGTCATTTCTCTTTTGTAATTCAAACAAGGAATAACTGTTAGTTTGCATTGAATTCCGTTTTTTAGCCATTTTTCACCATTTATCATTTTCCCGTATTCGCCAATCGTCATTCCGTGCAAGGTTGGGATAGGATGCATTCCCACAAAACTGGTAAATTCCTTTTCAAGAATAGGGCCATCCACAATACTGCCATTGGGATTTGGTCTGTCTAAAATAATAAGTTGAATATTATTTTCGGCACAAGCTTCCATAATATAATGTAAGGATGATATATAGGTATAAAATCTTGCGCCAACATCTTGTAAATCGAAAATCATGATGTCAATTCCTACCAATTGTTCGGGTTTTGGTTTTTTGTTGTCGCCATAAAGCGAAATAATTGGTAAGCCAGTTTTAGAGTCCTTTCCGTCAATTACATGTTCTCCAGCATCCGCAGTCCCACGAAATCCATGTTCTGGAGCGAATATTTTCGATAAATTTATTTTTTTTGATAATAGAAAATCGACCAAATGGGTTTTGTCTGTCAAAATCCCAGTCTGATTCGTAACGATTCCAATTTTTTTATCTTTCAATAAAGGTAAATAGGCAGTATAATTATCGGCTCCTGTCAATATTTTCATATCAACAATTGGTTTTTGAGTTGTTGTTTCGGTTTCTTTCGACTTTTGACTTTCGGCTTTCGATTTATTAGCACTTCCGCAAGAAAAAACAACCATCAAAAGGAATAAAACTGTATTTTTGGACATCAATTTATAAATCATAACTGTTTGAATTTAGAATATTTCATAGCAAAGAGATTAACCAACGCTAAAGATCATAAAAGTAGTATATCTGCGCCAATTATAAAAATAGCAATAACCGCAATTGCCATTGGTATGATTATGATGATTGTTTCTATTGCCACTGGAACAGGATTACAACAAAAAATACGTCAAAAAGTAGCGGCTTTCAATGGACACATACTTATTTCAAATTTTGATGACAATCAATCTCAAGTTAGTTTGTCTCCAATATCGACCAATCAAGATTTTTATCCCAAATTCACTTCTGTCGAAGGAATACAGCATATTCAAGCCGTAGCAAGCAAAGCAGGGATTATTAGAACCGAAAAAGCTTTTGAAGGAATAGTTTTCAAAGGCGTAGGAAAAGAATACCGTTGGGAAAACCTGACCGAATATTTAGTGAAAGGTCGAATTCCGAACTTAAAATCGGAACTTAACTCCGAAATTCTCATATCAGAATACCTAGCAAACAGATTACAACTAAATTTGGGTGACAAATGCAATACTTTCTTTATGAAGGACAGCGGCAATCACATGCCAAATCTGCGAGTTTTTACTATTGTCGGAATTTACAACTCAGGATTTCAGGAATTTGATGCTACCTATATAATAGGTGACATTCGACACATTCAGCGAATCAACAAATGGAAACCAACCGAAGTAGGAGCTTTCGAAGTATTTATAAATGATTTCGACAAAATCGAAGAAAAAGGAGCCGAATTATATGACAACTCACAAAACAAAACCGATGCTTCAAAAACCTTAGACACCCAAACAATAGTCCAAAAATACTATTACATATTCGAATGGCTCAAATTATTCGATTTCAATATCATTGTTATACTTGTCATTATGATAGTAGTTTCAACAATCAATATGGTTGTAGCATTATTAGTATTAGTTCTCGAGCGAACACAAATGGTAGGAATTCTAAAATCGTTGGGAGCAAACAACTGGTCGGTACGTAAAATATTTCTTTATAACGCAGCACATCTAATCATAAAAGGGCTGTTCTGGGGAAATATAATAGGAATAGGATTGTTACTTGTTCAAAAACACACAGGGATAATCAAGCTTAATCCCGAAAATTATTATGTTAACCAAGCACCAGTCAATATAAATATAGGATATATTCTCTTACTTAATCTAGGGACAATAATAATATGTCTATTAGTTTTGCTAATCCCTTCCTATATAATAACCAAGATATCTCCGGTCAAAGCCATTAAGTTTAGTTAAGTTTTAATTTAGGGCGTGTCCCTTCGTCTCGTTTTTTGGAACGAGACGAAGGGTCGGGCTATGCGTTACAATCTTTGGCTCGTTCCTCGCAAAAGGATTTTCACTGCTATCCCTCACGCGCAGAAGTAATTCTTCAGCCATTCAATTTCGCCACAAACGGCATAAATCCGTTTAAATCTGCGTTTTGATTTATCAAATCCGTATC
>NZ_JAYWDT010000228.1:0-13845 GCF_043779715.1 Flavobacterium sp. | reverse complement strand
AAATCGTATTTTTTTATGATAAAATTTAATAACATTTCTACTTATAAAAAAATTGTATTGTTTAATGTTATATCTAGTATAGCCTTCTTACTCCTGTTTTTTTATTTATATTGTTATACTTTACAACAGGAAAAACAAATTTATAAATCATCTAAAGTGCAGTTCGAGAATGAGATAAATTCTTTGTTAATTCTTAATTCCGAATCTAATATATCTACAATAACAGATATTACTTATTGGGACGAACTGGTGGATTTTATTCGTACAAAAAACAAAAAATGGTTCGATGCGTCATTAGCAGAATCACTTAGCATCTACAAGGTCGATTATCTTGTGGTGTATGATTTGCAATCTAATCTTGTTATGAAAGCTTCGACAGATAAAATAAAATTAAACAATTTTATTCCCAAAGAAGTTTTTTCTAAATTATATAAAGACAAATTATTAAAATTTTATATAAAATTACCACAAGGGATAATTGAAGTTTACGGTGCCACAATTCACCCATCGAACGACCCGCTAAAAAATAAAATAAAACCTTCAGGTTACCTTTTTCAGGCTAGAGTTTTAGATAATAACTATTTTAATAAACTAGAAAAAATAAGCAGTTCTAAAATTAGTTTTTTGAATTTAAAAAATAATGGTGACGATAATAAATCGATAATAATGACCACTAATTTATTAGATTGGAAAGGTAATGTTGTCGAAAAATTAAGTTTTAAACGAAATTTGAAGATCGATTTCGAGTCTACAAAAAATGTACTTTATATTATTTTTGCTGCATTTATAATAGTTGTTTTTTTTCATTTTCATTTTTTAAAAAAATGGATAAACGTACCACTAAAATTAATTATGCAAGTTCTAGAAACAGGAAACAAAAAAGCAGTTAAGTTGCTAAAAAGGTGTTCGGCCGAATTTAGTTATATAGGAGATATGTTTGAAGAAAATATAAAACAGAAAAGAGAACTCGAATTCTCTAAACTAAAGGCAGAAGAAAGTGATAACTTGAAATCAGCATTTTTAACCAATTTATCGCACGAAATAAGAACACCCATGAATGCTATTGTTGGATTTTCAGATTTGCTAAATAACCCAAAACTGAACAATCAAGAGAGATTAGAATATTTAGATGTTATTACCCAAAGTGGTAGAAATCTGGTTTCTATAATGGACGATTTAGTCGAAATGTCTAAGATTGATGCCCAACAAATTACGCCAAATTACACCAGTATAAACCTAGAATCTTGTTTGAATGAATTGTATAACCAGATAAAAATTACGATTTCTAAAGAAAAAACTATTGATTTTGAATTAATTAAACCTGAAAATCCAATAAAAAATAGAATATTAACAGATGAAATAAAACTGAAACAGATTATAATAAACTTAATTACAAATGCTATCAAATTTACCGAACATGGATTTGTTACTTTTGGTTATGAAGTAAATAAAGAAAATTCGACAATCTCATTTACAATAAATGATACAGGATTGGGAATAGCTGAAGCAAATCAGAAAATGATTTTTAATCGATTTAGAAGAGTCGATGGCGATTACGCTATAAAAGTTGGTGGATTGGGATTAGGATTGGCAATTTCTAAAGCCTATGTCGAAATGCTTGATGGAACAATTTCGCTTCAATCTAAAATTGGTGTAGGGTCTAGATTTTTATTTACAATACCACTTGTATTCGACAAAAGAAAATCTAATATACCATTGTCTTTAACCCAAAAATTCACAGATGAAGCAACAGGAAATGAAACAATTTTAGTAGCTGAGGATGATAATATTAATTTTTTATTGATTGAAAAAATCATGAAATTGAAAAATTACAAAATAATAAGAGCAAAAAATGGTTTAGAAGCTGTAGAATTATGTAAAAATAATGAAGAAATAGATTTGGTTTTGATGGATATAAAAATGCCTGTTTTAAATGGTTACGAAGCTTTAGCTAAAATAAAAGTTTTTAGACCAGAACTTCCAGTAATTTCACAAACCGCTTATTCATCATCTGAAGATCAAGAGAAAATGAAGCAAGCAGGTTTTGTAAACTATATAACAAAACCAATAAATAAAGAAAAATTATTTAAAATTATTGCAGAAGCATTAGCGAAAATTAATTAAAAAAGGAAAATATAAAGGCCAAAAAAATACTTTTTACAGCTAATTTATTATTGTTTTCATTCGATTGTGAATCTCCGTGAAATAGAAAGATTTTTTTACAATTCCACACTAAAGCGAAATCCAATTCCGTGTAAATTCTCAATAGAAATTCCATTTTCATTTGCCAATATTTTTCGCAAACGAGAAATAAAAACATCAAGGCTTCGTCCCATAAAATAATCATCGTCGCCCCAAAGTGATTTCAAGATTTCTTCCCGTTTCAAAACCACATTTTTATTATCTAGAAAGAGTTTCAAAAGTTCCGATTCTCTTTTGGTTAACTTTATTTTTTCATCAATAGTAAAAAGGACATAGTTCTTAGTGTCAAACAGGTATTTTCCAACAGTGTATAAGTTCTTTTCTTCAAAATTATTTTTGTGAGAACGTTTTAAGAAAATTTCAATTTTAAGCAATAATTCTTCAATACTAAAAGGTTTTACTAAGTAATCATCGGCTCCTAATTTTAATCCTTTTATGCGATCTTCTTTTAGTGTTTTTGCCGAAAGAAATATAATAGGAATATCAGAATTCAATTTTCTAATGGCAGTTGCCAGCTCGAAACCATCAATTTTTGGCATCATAATATCTAAGATGCAAATATCGAAAGTATTATTCTTGAAGGTTTCTAAAGCGATTTGTCCGTCATTACAATGTGTGATTGTATAATGATTTTGTTCCAAATTATCTTTGGTCAAAAAAGCTAAAGTTTCGTCGTCTTCGGTATAAAGTATTCTAAAAATAGCCATTATATAAGTTGCATTTGTACTGAAACCGTGATTCCTTTTTCAGTGTTATTTTTTATTGAAATTTTCCATTCGTGCAGCGTGCAAACTTTTTTTACATAATATAATCCTAGACCAAATCCGTTTACTTCATGAGTTTTTTTGCTTGGAATTCGATAAAATTTATCAAAAACAAAAGGTAGATTTTTTTCTAAAATTCCAGTTCCATTATCAATAAATTGTAATAATAAATGGGTTTTTGTCATAGAAATTTCTACAATAATTTCTGGTTTATTATCAGAATATTTTATTGCATTCTCAATGATATTGTAAACCAAATTCGAGAAATGAAATTCATCAGCATTAATAAAAATAGAAGAAAATTCCGTTTTTATTTTAATATCAACAGTTTCATATTTCAGTTTTATGTTTTCAATAACCTCCTTAATGATAGGAATAAGTTCTAGATTTTGTTTTTCTAGTGTCATAGGAATGTTGTCCCATTTGGCAATATTCAAAATTTTCTCGATATGATTGTTTAGTTTGTTACTTTGGTTAATGATAATTTGGGTATATTTTTGTAGTTTTTCATCAGTTTTAATGCTTTCTTGTTGTTTCAAATAATTGGAAGCAATCAATATTGATGATAATGGCGTTTTAAATTCGTGCGTCATGTTATTGATAAAATCACGCTGTAATTCAGAATATTTTTTTTGTTGAATAATTGTGTAAATAGAATATACATAAACCAACAAAACCACGATTAATGCTATAGATAATATAAACCAAAATCGTAAAGAATTGAATAAATACGTAGTTTCGCTGGGAAACCGAATAGAAAAATAGTAAATCAGATTTTTGTGTTTTGGGAAATAAACAGAAACATTTTTAGGGGTTTTGTTAGTTGCCGAAACATAATTCCCATACACCATTTCGTCACTCTGACAATTGTACATTGCGTATTCAAAATCGGTGTTGAGGTTTGCTTTTTTGAATTCTGATTTCAAATAAAATTCCAAAATTTTGGCTTCAAAATCATTGTCGATATTTACAACATAATAATCATTTGCTATTTTTTTGATGGGATTTTCAACAGGTAATTCATGATTTGTTCCTTCATACAAATGTTTTACCACTTCCAGCAAAGCGATATGTGCTTTTTGCGAAAACTTCTTTTCTTCGAGTGTAAATGCTTGTTTTGTCCACAACAATTGCGCTATAAGAATCCCAATAGTGGCAATAAGTCCGAGAACTATAATGGTATTTAATTTGTTTGTTTTCAATTGTGAATTGTATTTTTAATCTGTTCAAATTTACTCAAAAAAGACATTCAAAATAACTGTTAACAAGTCATTAACAAACATTTGAAATTGATTAACAAGAGCCAAGCTTTTCTTCATCTACTTTTGGATTATCAAATTTGACAAACCAATTTATTAATCAATTAAACATTAAAATTATGAACACAATTAAAATCTCATTCTTGGCATTAACATTAGGATTAATGTCATTTGCAACCGTTTCTGCAATTACTTGGAAAAGTGAAACTATCGATGTTGGAGAAATTCCACAAGGCAAACCAAAAGCTATTATTTTCGAATTTAAAAACACAGGAAAAACTGATGTAATTATTACAAATGTTCAAGGTTCTTGTGGTTGCACTGCTACAGAATATACAAAAGAAGCTATAAAATCTGGAAAATCTGGAGTTGTAACAGCAACTTATAATGCGGCAAATGTTGGAGCATTTACTAAAACGGTAACGGTAACCACAAATGCTGATGCAAGTCCAAAAGTGCTAACGCTAAAAGGAATTGTAAAAACGGCTGTGACTCAGAGTTAAATACTAAATTTAGATAATAAAAAAACTCCGAAATATTTGTGTTTTCGGAGTTTTCTATATCTAAAATCTAAAATGGTTATGCTGGTTCGCCATACAAGTCAAACTCAGTAGCTTCAATGATTTTTATATTTACAAATTCGCCAGTTTTTACATAATGTTTTGTAGCGTCTATAAGTACTTCGTTATCTACATCAGGACTATCAAATTCGGTTCTTCCTACAAAATGTCCGCCTTCTTTTCTATCAATAATACAACGGAAAGTTTGCCCTAGTTTCTCTTGGTTCAAATCCCAAGAAATTTGCGATTGCAAATCCATAATTTCTAACGAACGTGCTTGTTTTACTTCGTCCGGAACATCATCTACTAATTCGTAAGCACTTGTGTTTTCTTCGTGAGAATAAGCAAAACAACCCATTCGGTCAAATTTCATTTCCTGAACAAATTCTTTCAGAATCTCAAAATCTTCTTCAGTTTCTCCAGGATATCCAACTATTAGTGTAGTTCTTATTGCCATTCCAGGAACAGCAGCACGGAAATCTTTCAATAATTTGGTCGTTTTTTCTCTTGTAGTTCCACGTTTCATCGATTTCAAAATAGAATCTGAAATGTGTTGCAACGGAATATCTATATAATTACAAATCTTTGGTTCGCGTTTCATAATTTCCAGAACATCCATCGGGAAACCAGTAGGGAAGGCGTAATGCAAACGAATCCACTCGATCCCTTCTACTTTTACCAATGCTTCTAGCAATTCGCCTAAAGCACGTTTTTTATATAAATCAAGACCGTAATAAGTCAAATCTTGGGCTATAAGAATCAATTCTTTTACACCGTTTTTTGCTAATCCTTCAGACTCTTTTACTAATTTTTCGATAGTTTGCGACACATTTTTTCCACGCATAAGCGGAATCGCACAAAAGCTACAAGGTCTATCACAACCTTCAGAAATTTTAAGATAAGCGTAATTTTTTGGAGTAGTAGTTAATCTTTCTCCTAACAATTCATGTCTATAATCTGCTCCCAAAGCTTTCAATAAAGCAGGCAATTCAGTAGTGCCAAAATACTGATCTACATTCGGGATTTCTTTTTCTAAATCTGGTCTGTAACGTTCAGACAAACATCCGGTTACGAATACTTTATCAACTAATCCACGTTCTTTTTTGTCAGCATATTCCAAAATTGTATTTACAGATTCTGCTTTGGCATTATCTATAAATCCGCAAGTATTTATCACGACAATGTTTCCTTCTTCTTCGTGGACCACGTCTTTTCCGCTCGCTTTGAGTTGCCCCATAAGCACTTCGCTATCATACACGTTTTTAGAACACCCAAGAGTGATTACATTGATTTTATTTTTCTTTAACGATTTGGTTCTCATATACTTGAAATTAATTTCCGGAGTTTTGGAGTGCAAAATTACGCTTTTATTTCTTCTATTGCTACGTTTTTTTGTTTTTAGGAGCTATTTCTTTCACCCGAGCCTGAAAGTGTGAACTGGCGAAGCAATCCGTCGCAATCTTGTCTCGTTAAAAAAAACGAGATAAGTATTTCCACTTTTATCAGGGCTAAAAAATAAACCGTCTCGTTTATAGAAACAAGACGGTTTATCAAATTTTATTTTTTTAAAATCTACAATTCAAAAGCCAATGTTAGTGTTAGATTATTCTTTGCAGTATTTATTCTTGCAGCATCGGTAAGACCTTGAGAGAAAAACTGTTGGTCAGAATTTCTTTTAGAAGTTGAATAAGCTAAATCTAGTTTTGTATTACCAAAATTATAACCAACTCCACCAGAATAACCAGTTAAATCGCCAATTGTAGTTCCGTTTTTGTACGGACTTTCTTCAAAATGATAACCGCCACGAAGACTAAATTGGTTTATTTTGTACTCGCCACCAATTCTATATTCAGATGTTTTTCCTTTAGCACTTAAAGATATATCATTATTTACCGACTGAAAATATTCGTCGTTTTTAGGACTAAATTCTAAATTACCATAATTTTTCAAACTATAATCGAAACTAAGTAATCCTCTTTTTCCAAAAACATAAGCAAAACTTCCTGTAAGTTTACTAGGTGTTTGTAGTTTGTAAGCTGGATAAACAACTGTAACATTAGGATCAGCAACGTCTTCTGGCAAATCACCAGTAGTGTTTCCGCTTACCGCAGAAAGACTTTGCTGAAGTTCATCATTTAACTTATACCAAGTAGGGGATTGGTATGCTAAACCAAGTCTAAGTTCTTTTATAGGTTTCAGTATAGCACCTAATTGTAGAGAAAACCCCGAACCATAAGTGTATAAATCATTATTAAAAGCAATTCTGTTTACTAAATCATTAACTGCCGAAGTGTTATTGTTGTTAGTTTCTGTAAATCGACTTGAACGTTTATAATCTATAAAATGAGTATTTAGATTAATTCCTAACATTAATATTTCTTTATATTGCGTTGCCGCATTAAAAGTTACTTTGCCGTTATAACCATTAGCTTCGGTAGTATTTGTTTGATGATAATTTCCGCCTGGAGCAACTAATGAAACATAACTTCTATTAGTAACATCATTGTAAGTTGGAGATTCGTTAATCACATAGGCAACATAGCCCAAATATGCCTGTTGTTCTTGAAAAGTTAGTTCACTATAATCATAATCAGTCCCATCGACAATGCTTAATTTTAGTCCATTGGCATTATTCAAAAAATAATTATCTATAGAGTTGTTGTTTGTTCCAGCAGAGAATAATGAATTGTCAAAATTATTTACGTTTTCGTAATTTATGGAAATAGAGAATTTTTTCCAATCATTATTCTCACGATTGTTTTCAAAAACAAAAACTGCTCCCGCTTGGTTTAAGTCAAGGGAATTATTTCCTTCGGAGGTTTGTTTTCCAAAATAATTAGACTTGTTTTTTGTATTAATGTTACTTGCTGTAACTGCTATTTGATTATTGGCAAAAACAACCGAACCTGCGGGATTTACATTTATCGCGGACAAATCGCCACCCACTGCACCAAAAGCACCGCTCATAGCCCTAAAACGAGCCGTTCCGTTAAGATTATCTTGCGCATATCTGTAAGCATCAGAAACTTCTTGTGCTTGCATTGCAGAAAAACAAAGAGTGATTGCAAAAAGAGAAATATATTTTTTCATTTATTTTATTTTTAATGTCAATAAAAAACCAATGTATTTATAAATTAAATACATTGGTTGTGTAAATTGTTGTTATCTTCTTCCTCCAGAGCGTCCACCGCCAGAAGAACTTCCACTACTTCCAGATGAAGAAGAACGAGGTGAATCGTAACTTCTTGGGCTTTCACTTCTTGGAGACTGGTAAATTTTTGGACTTTCACTTCTAGGTCTAGGCGTAACATCATTGTTATTTCTAGGAGATTCAACTCTTGGTCTAGGAGTATTGTTATTTGTTCTAGGTTCGTTATCTCTGGTTCTAGGTTCTCTTCTTGGCTGAGAAATACTGGTCCTAGGATTATCTATTCCCCCACTATTACGAGGAGAAACAAATGTGTTATTTCTTCTGCCTGGAGTGTAGTTTCTACCGCCATTATTTCCGTATCTATCATTATACGCACTACCTCTTCTTCCGTTGCTGTAGGCGTAATTGTTTCCATAATAACCATTATTGTTCCAGTTATTATAGCCATAATTGTTGTAACCATAATACCCTCCGTAATACGGGTTATTCCAGCCCCAACTAGAACCGTAATATCCAGAATAACCCCAGTAAGGATTGTACCAACCAGAATTCCATGAGTTCCAACCTAAATAAATGCCACTTCTCCAAGGGCTATAACCCCAGTAGTTATTCCAATATCCGTAATTGTGATTTCCCCAATAGCTATCGTACACATTTATAGTAATATGGTCGTTACTATTTTCCCAACTAGAATAACTTTCTGAATTAGAATTTTCATTCTGATTGTTATTATCGCTCGAATAATTTTCTACATCTGTAAGAACTTCAGTTTGTTCGGTGCTGTAATTATTAGCATTCGATCCAAAATAATCTTTGTATTTGTTTGTTTCAACGGTTTTAGGCGCTTGCTCTGTGCTTTCTGTAGTTGGTTTTTGTTTTTCGCCACCATATATTCCGTCATTGTCATAATACGATTTGTTTTGGTAAGAACCACACGATATAGCAGTCAGACCTAATAATCCAACAAAGGATTTAAGGAATGAATTTTTTGTTATAAAATAATAAGTTTTCATAATCTATCAGGTTTTTTATTGTTGGACATAACAAAAATAGTTAGTTTTGTCGAACTATTTTATTTTTTAACATAGGTACAACATTTGTGCCAAACTATTCAAAATGAGCAAGAACTTAACTACAAGAGCAGAAGATTATTCAAAATGGTATAACGAACTGGTTGTAAAAGCTGATTTAGCTGAAAACTCCGGTGTTAGAGGTTGTATGGTTATTAAACCTTACGGTTATGCAATTTGGGAAAAAATGCAAGCAGAATTAGACAGAATGTTTAAAGAAACAGGACACAGTAATGCTTATTTCCCGCTTTTTGTGCCAAAGAGTATGTTTGAAGCTGAAGAAAAAAATGCGGAAGGCTTTGCTAAAGAATGTGCCATTGTGACTCATTATAGATTAAAAAATGATCCTGATAAACCAGGAAAATTAATGGTCGATCCAAATGCGAAATTGGAAGAAGAATTGATAGTTCGTCCTACTAGTGAAGCGATTATCTGGAGTACTTACAAAGGTTGGATTCAATCCTACAGAGATTTACCATTGCTAATAAACCAATGGGCAAACGTAGTTCGTTGGGAAATGCGTACAAGATTGTTTCTTCGTACGGCAGAATTTTTATGGCAAGAAGGACATACGGCCCATGCAACTAGAGAAGAGGCAATCGAGGAATCCGAAAAAATGATGGAAGTTTATGCTGATTTTGCTCAAAATTTTATGGCAATACCAGTTATCAAAGGATTAAAAACCGAAACAGAACGTTTTGCTGGAGCCGAAGAAACTTATTGTATTGAAGCTTTAATGCAAGATGGAAAAGCTTTGCAAGCAGGAACATCACATTTTTTAGGTCAAAACTTTGCCAAAGCATTCGATGTGAAATTCGCAAATGCAGAAGGAAAACAAGAATATGTTTGGGGAACTTCATGGGGTGTTTCTACAAGATTAATGGGGGCGTTAGTTATGACACATTCTGACGATAACGGATTGGTTTTACCTCCAAATTTAGCACCGATACAAGTAGTTATTGTACCGATTTTTAGAACTGATGAAGAGTTTGAAAAGATTTCGGCTGTAGCCAATGATTTAGTAGCGCAATTCAAAAAACTAAATATTTCGGTTAAATTTGATAACAGAACCACTCAAAAACCAGGATTTAAGTTTGCAGAATGGGAATTGAAAGGAGTTCCTGTTCGAATTGCTGTTGGCCCAAAAGATTTAGAAAACGGAACTTTCGAGATTGCTCGTCGTGATACTTTGACAAAAGAAGTAAAATCGGCTGATGGAATTGCAAGATATATAAGTGACCTGTTAGAGCAAATTCAAAGCGATTTATTCAACAAAGCATTAAATTATAGAGATACACATATTACTGAAGTTTCTGATTTTGAAGAATTTAAAACAGTTCTTGAGAATAAAGGGGGATTTATTTCGGCTCATTGGGACGGAACACCTGAAACAGAAGAAAAAATTAAAGAACTAACAAAAGCAACAATTCGTTGTCTCGCATTGGATAGAAATGAGGAATCGGGAAGCTGTATGTTTACTGGAAAACCTTCTGTTGGAAGAGTGCTTTTTGCAAAAGCGTATTAAAATAAAATAAAATATTGCAAAAAATGTTATTTGACTATTGCGAGAATAAAAAATAGTTGTATTTTTGCACTCGCATTACAAAATAATGCAATGGCCCGTTCGTCTATCGGTTAGGACGCATGGTTTTCATCCATGTAAGAGGGGTTCGATTCCCCTACGGGCTACAATTAGTTGTAAATAAGTTTTGTAAAATTCAAACTTGGTGTCTCGAGTTTTTATTTTATTAGTTAAAACCAAAGTGATCGTGTAAACAATTGTGGGAGGTTTTTCTTTTTTAACTGATAGTTTATAAATAATTATTACAATTAAAAAAATCAAAGAAAATGGCAAATCATAAGTCAGCTTTAAAAAGAATTAGAAGCAACGAAAAGAAAAGAGTGTTAAATAGATACCAACACAAAACAACTCGTAATGCAATCAAAGCATTAAGATTGTCAACTGTGAAGGCTGATGCTTCTGCAAAATTATCAAATGTAATCTCTATGATTGATAAATTAGCTAAGAAAAACATTATACACGATAACAAGGCATCAAACTTAAAATCTAAATTAACTAGATTCGTTTCATCTTTGTAATATTATTGTGTTCAAATTTTATTAAAGCTCCTTTTTTAGGAGCTTTTTTTATGTTTTTAACTTTCGGTTAATGTAAGTAAAACGTTAACTTATTCACTTCAAAATTAAAGAGATAAAAGAATACTATGATTTATGTATTTTTTTATGTACTTTTGCACCCACAAAAAAACACAGATGGAATCTATTAGAAACATTGCAATTATTGCTCACGTCGATCACGGTAAAACTACTTTGGTTGATAAAATCATGTATCACTGTCAACTATTTCGTGATAACGAAAACACAGGTGATTTAATTCTAGACAACAACGACTTAGAGCGTGAAAGAGGAATTACAATTACATCTAAAAACGTTTCTGTTACTTATAAAGGAACAAAAATTAATATTATCGATACTCCTGGTCACGCCGATTTTGGTGGAGAAGTAGAAAGAGTATTGAATATGGCTGATGGAGTTTGTCTACTTGTAGATGCTTTTGAAGGACCAATGCCACAAACACGTTTTGTATTACAAAAAGCTTTAGATTTAGGTCTAAAACCTTGCGTAGTTATCAATAAAGTAGATAAAGAAAACTGTACTCCTGAAGAAGTTCACGAAAAAGTTTTCGACTTAATGTTCGAATTAGGTGCTGAAGAATGGCAGTTGGATTTTCCAACCGTTTATGGTTCTGCAAAAAACAACTGGATGTCCGATCATTGGGAAAACGTAACTGATAATGTTGAAGCATTATTAGATATGGTTATAGCAAATGTGCCTGCTCCTAAAGTTTCTGAAGGAACACCACAAATGCTTATTACATCTTTAGATTTCTCAGCTTTTACAGGTCGTATCGCAATTGGTCGTCTAGAAAGAGGAGTGCTAAAAGAAGGTATGCCAATCTCATTAGTAAAAAGAGATGGTACAGTAATGAAATCTAGAATTAAAGAATTACACACTTTTGAAGGACTTGGTCGTAAAAAAGTTCAAGAAGTAATTGCGGGAGATATTTGTGCTATTGTTGGAGTAGAAGGTTTTGAAATTGGAGATACTATCGCTGATTCTGAAAATCCAGAAGCTTTACAAACAATTGCTATCGATGAGCCTACAATGAGTATGTTGTTTACGATTAACGATTCACCTTTCTTTGGTAAAGAAGGTAAATTTGTAACTTCTCGTCATATTAGAGACCGTTTGACAAAAGAATTAGAGAAAAACTTAGCAATGAAGTTAGGTGAAACTGATTCTGCTGATAAATTCATGGTTTTTGGTCGTGGAGTACTTCACTTATCTGTTCTTATCGAAACAATGAGAAGAGAAGGTTACGAATTACAAATTGGTCAACCACAAGTTATTATCAAAGAAATTGATGGTAAAAAATGTGAGCCAATTGAGGAATTAACAATCGATTTACCGGAAACACTTTCGGGAAGAGCGGTTGAGTTCGTTACTATGCGTAAAGGTGAAATGCTGAGTATGGAAACTAAAGGTGAACGTATGATTGTAAAATTTAATATTCCATCACGTGGAATTATTGGATTGCGTAACCAATTACTTACTGCTACAGCTGGTGAGGCTATTATGGCACACCGTTTTATAGGATACGAGCCTTACAAAGGAGAAATTTCTGGACGTAACAAAGGTTCATTGATTTCTATGGAAAAAGGAAAAGCTATTCCTTATTCTATCGATAAATTGCAAGATCGTGGTAAGTTTTTTGTTGAACCAAATGCAGAAATTTACGAAGGTCAGGTAATTGGAGAAAACTCTCGTGGTGATGATATGTGTGTAAACGTAACTAAAGAGAAAAAACAATCTAACGTTCGTTCGTCTGGAAATGATGAAAAAGCAAGGATTATTCCACCGATTATTTTCTCTCTTGAAGAAGCTTTAGAGTACATTCAAAAAGATGAATATGTTGAGGTTACACCAAAATCTATTCGTTTGAGAAAAATCTATTTGACTGAAACTGATAGAAAAAGATTTAAAATCTAATTGATTTTATTGATATAAATGAAAAGCCATTCGTAAAGAATGGCTTTTTTTTATAGAGTTTAGTTTACGCTGTCAGTCTGAGCGAAGTTCGAAGATATATTCATAAATAAAATTAAATCTCGCTAAGATTTTTTAAATGGATTTTCTATTCGATTTCTAATTTTATGAATTTTTTTATGATTTGGATATTGTCGGTTTGAAGTGATGTTGTTGAAAATTAAGGCAACAACGAATAAAATCAATACACCACTCAAAACAGGTGAGAGAACATACCAAAACCCAAGATTCTTAATTTGGGCAGAACCAGTTACGGCTATCAAAGCAGTTGCTCCGCCCGGCGGGTGTAATGTTTTAGTCATTTGCATAAAAACAATAGAAAGCGAAACAGCAAGCGGTGCGGTTATCCAAAGAATATCGGGGGCTAATTGTTGAACAGTAACTCCAATAATTGCCGAAACAAGATGCCCGCCAATGAGGTTTCTGGGCTGTGCCAAAGGACTTTGAATAACTCCATAAACCAATACGCTCGATGCTCCGAAAGAACCAATCAAATAAACCACATCTGAATGTGGTAAAGTTTGAAATTGCAGATAAGCAATAATTCCAATACCCACAAACGACCCTAAAAATGCCCAAAAATGCTCTTTGTAGTCTACTAAAGTTTCTTTATATAGAATATATTTTGCTTTTCGGTAGTTGCGTTTGATTTTTTGAACAGGCATTTTTTTATGGTCTAGTATCGGTAAGATGAGTTTAAATAGTGCTGAT
>NZ_JAYWDT010000227.1:0-6087 GCF_043779715.1 Flavobacterium sp. | reverse complement strand
AGTTAAAAAACCAAACTGCTAGTTCTTCAAGTTCGAAAGGCAATAATGTTTTTACAGCTTTCTCTAATTCTTTACAAAACAAAATAGGATCAAAACTAACTCTTTCAAGAATTGATTTTGCATAATTAACCATTAATTTTGACATAGTATATAATTTAAAATTGTGGTATTCTGATACTCAAATCTACACCTATAAAACGTAAAAAATCATAATAAAGTATTAAAGTTTTTTAAAACTTATCATCATTTCACGTTTTCCTGGTGGTCCAGCTACTTTTTTAACAATAAACCCAACTTCCTGCATAGAACGTTTCACAACGCCACGAGCAGCATAAGTAACTAATATTCCATTATCCTTAAGTGCTTCAAACATATTCCTAAAAATTTCTGTACTCCATAATTCTGGTTGCACTTTGTAACCAAAAGCATCAAAATAAATTAAATCGAAAGTATTTTTGTCTTGAATATCCTGAAAAAATTGTTTTCGCTTTGTTAATGAAAAATTAGGATTAAAAACATTTTTTTCTTCCCAGCTACAATCATGCATTTCTTTGTACTCAGTTTCGAATTCTTCTGCTTTCAATTCTTGCAAATAATTCATTTCAATCGCTTCTTCTTTTTCCACAGGATAAGCTTCTACCCCAGTATAATCGATGCTTAAATTATTTTTTTGTGCTTCTAATAAAGTGATAAAAGCATTCAGACCAGTTCCGAAACCAATCTCTAAAATCGAAATCGTTTTTTCTTCTACCAAGGAAAGTCCATTTTTGATAAAAACATGATATGCTTCTTGTATTGCTCCGTGTTTAGAATGGTAACACTCATCCCAATCTGGCAAATGAATGGTTGTAGAACCATCGAGGGTTTTTATTATTTCTCTTTTCATTACTACTTTTTATTATTTAAATTTGGTGGAATGTTGTGTTTGTCTCGAAAAATATAAACGTCAAATATATGTTATTCTCAGTCTTTGTGGCCATTATTAATTAGAGAAACTGAAGCTTCAATTTAAAACTTAATCTCAATATAAAATTAAATCATTTTTGATAAAAGCGCCTATTTTATTTGTTAACACGAATTGAAAATTCGTCAAATTCAATACTTATATAATGTATTAATTTTCAACACTATAAATTAGCAGGATTTAAGAAAAAATAATTCTTATATTAAAAAAAAAATGTACTTTAGCGTAGTATTAACTGATGCTCTGTTAATTATCAAAACATATGACACAACAAAAAATAACTAAAAAATTAAAACTTCCCAATGTTTTCATTCTTTTGTTAATAGTGTTTTTTTCTTGTGCGCTATTAATTTTTGCTAATTTTTATACCATTAAAATTTTATCGGCCAATAGAGCTTATGTAAACGGAGAATCTCACTATTCTAAAGGACAAAAAGATGCTGTTCGACATCTCATTACGTATATATATACACAAGAAGAGAAGGAATTACAATTATTTGAAAAAGAGTTAAAAGTCCCGCAAGGTGATGGAATTGCTCGAATTGCATTATCTCATAATGGTGATGACGAGGTTATCAAAAATGGATTTAGAGCAGGCAGAATCAATGAAAAAGATTTGGACGACATGATTTGGTTGTTTAAATATTTTAAATCGGTTTCTTTTCTAGCCGATGCCATAAAAGAATGGGAAGAAGGCGATTATTTAATTCATCAATTGGCACTGGTTGGGCATGAAGTTGCTCATGAAATAAATGTGTCTAAATTAAATCTAGCAGAAAAACAATTTCTTCTTCAACGTATTAGTTCTATCAGTGATAAACTGACTATAAACGAACAAGAGTTTTCAAACACACTTGGCGAAGGATGCCGTAAAATTAAAGATTATCTTATTTTAACCAACATCTTTTTCGTTTTAATCATTATTGGGAGCGTAAGCACTTATTATTCGAAAATGGTCAAAAAATTACTCAGTTCCAAAAAAGAAATCGAAGTTAAAAATGAAGATTTAACCCTTGCCAATAAAGAACTGGATAAGTTTGTTTACAGTGCCTCTCATGATTTGAGATCGCCCATCACGTCATTAAAAGGATTGATTGAAATTGCACAATTGGAAGATGATATAAGTCAGATAAAGGACTATTTAAATTTAATGTACAAAAGTCTTACTAAACAAGACCAATTTATAAGCGACATTATTGATTATTCGAAAAACAAAAGAAAACAAGTCGTCATTGAACCAGTAAATTTAACGGACTTGATTGAAGATGCTATAAATCAGCACGAACACATTAAGTCGGTAAAGAAAATCACCATAAAGAAAGAGTTCGAAATTAGCAACATTCATAGCGACAGTTTGCGCTTAAAAATTATTTTCAACAACTTACTTTCCAACGCGATAAAGTATTCGGATGAGAATAAGGAAGACATGCATATTTCTATAAAAACGTACAGCGCTGATAAATTTCATAAAATTGAAATTACAGATAATGGCATTGGTATAAAAAAAGAGTTTCAGTCCCAAATTTTCGACATGTTTTTTGTAACCAACAATAAGAATAAAGGTTCCGGCTTAGGACTCTATATCGTAAAAGAAGCCGTAGAAAACATTAACGGAATAATTACCGTACATTCGGAAAGCAATATTGGAAGTAAATTTACCGTAACCTTACCCAAATTATATGAAACCTAACTATATTTTTTTGGTTGTAGACGATAATGTAATAGACCAACTAGTTGCAAAACAACTCCTTAAAAAAACACTGGATATTGACGTTTCTAACGTTAATATTACTAATAATGGCCTAGAAGCAATAGAATGGATTTGCAATTATAGAAACCAATTCGACCATCCTTTAGTTATTTTATTAGACATTCAAATGCCAGAAATGAATGGTTTTGAATTTCTTAAAAAATATGAAACGCTCCCAAAAAATTTGCAACTAGAAACACAAATTTACATGCTGACTTCCTCCTTAAACGTTGATGAAATTAACCAGTTTAAAAACAATTGCAAGGTCACTGGATTTTTGAACAAACCCTTTCCTGCTAGTGAATTTGGAAAAATGATTTACTCTGATTTATAATTAAGCTACTTTCTGCATAGCTCCTATTTTAGAATGATAACATTTATTCCAATGTTATTTTATCTGCAATTTCTTAATTCTTACAATTGGTCCACCACATTTTACTTCATGACATTTTACACAAGCATCGATACTTGCATTAAAGTGTTCTTTGGCATTTTTTGGGTCTTTATAAATTTGTTCTTGCGCTTGTATAAATGCTGCTGCACGTTGCTTAAAAAAGTCATCGTTTTCTTGCTTGTCAGTCATGACCGAACTGTGAATTTTTAAGAAATGGTTAGGGAATTTTCCTATCGTATCACCGTTTATAATTCGTTGTTTTAATCGTTCATTATCTACATACATTTGTTCCATAAGGGTTGCCATTTCTGACATTTCGTACATGTCAAACTTTTTTTCTGACGAAGGTTTTTCACAATTTTCTTGCTTTTTTTTACAAGAAAACAAGAGTATTGAAGCTAGAAATAGTATTAAATATTTTTTCATTACTTTTTAATTAAAACACCAGTTGCTTGAAAAGCGTATGTGATCTTAGGTTTTGTAATTTTATTTATTTCTTCTTGAGATTTCCCCCCATCTTTTGCATAATGTCTTAATTCATCAACGGATACAACATCTATATAAGCAATTCCGTTAACAATCGCATCTTGTTTGTCTGCGTTTAATGGTACAAAAAAGCCATAATCTTTAAATCGTACGAAGGATTCATTACTATCCGCTAATTCCATAGACATCCAACAACCTTTTTTCTTACAAACCTCTTTGATGACTGACTTGAATTGAGCTTTAATTGTATCACCTTTTTTCAAAGATTCGTATTTTTTTAGCATTTGTTTATTAGAATAAACTTTTGTAGACGAAAATTTATCGCCAAATAAAGCATAATCCGTTATATCAATAGCTTTCTTTTTTGATGAAACTTGAGAATTTGCATTGAAACTTAAAAAAATCATCATTAGCAAAGAAAATAAATACACTTTTTTCATTTTTTGAATATTAATTGTTAAAGTACAAATCTAACAAGAAAATCACAACTTAGTAAATTTAGTTTAACAAAAAACTCATTTTAGTATCAAAAACTCAAATAATGATTTACTAGAATTGCTATAAAATAAAAATTAGCATCACTAGGTTAAATATTTACCTTAACTTTTACAACGCACTTTGTTTTTTACTAAATTAGCCGAAAATAATTTTCTGTAATGGGTTTAGATATTCAAAGCGAAATCGATATAGTGAAAGTAGCTTCTTCAAAGATTAATGAGGTAGATTTTGAAAATCTAGCTTTTGGTAATGTTTTTACAGACCACATGCTTATGTGCGATTTTAAAGACGGAAAATGGGAAAAACCTACTATAAAACCATACGAACCTTTTTTATTAGATCCTTCAGCGAAAGTTTTTCATTATGGTCAAGCCATTTTTGAAGGAATGAAAGCATATAAAGACGATAATAATGATATTTGGTTATTTAGACCTGACGAAAATCTAGATCGTTTTAACAAATCGGCAACAAGAATGGCAATGCCAGAAGTTCCTGAACACATCTTTATTGATGGATTAAAAGAAATTTTGAAAATCGAAAAAGAATGGGTTAAAAAAGGTTTAGGAAATACATTATATATTCGTCCGTTTATGATTGCGATTGGCACTGGTGTTATTGCGCAACCATCAACACAATATAGATTTATGATTATTCTCTCGCCAGCAAAATCTTATTATTCTGGTGAAGTAAAAGTTATCATTGCCGAACATTATAGCCGTGCTGCAAATGGCGGAATAGGCGCGGCAAAAGCGGCAGGAAATTATTCGGCACAATTTTACCCAACAAAATTAGCTAATGATCAAGGTTTTCAGCAAATTATCTGGACAGATGATGCGACACATACTACATTAGAAGAAGCTGGAACTATGAATGTCTTTTTTAGAATAAATGACACTTTATATACTGCACCAACTAGCGAGCGTATTCTTGATGGGGTTACTCGAAAAAGCTTAATAGATTTAGCAAAACGTGAAGGAATAAACGTTGCTGTTAAGCCAGTTATGGTTTCAGAAATTGTAGAAGCTGCTAAAAATGGTTCGTTAAAAGAAATTTTTGGAGCAGGAACTGCTGCGGTTGTAAACCCAATTGTTGGATTTTCTTACCAAGATGTTTACTACGAATTACCTAAAACAGAAAACTCAATCGCTTTAGAACTGAAAGAGAAACTAACTAATATTCAGCACAAACTAGCAGAAGATACTTTTGGTTGGACGGTTAAAGTTTAATTGTTGATTCGGTTATTCGTTGATTTGGTTATTCGGTTAACCAAATCAACGAATAACCAGTTAACCTTTTAGTATTTCTTCAAAATTTGGTTTAAAATAATTTGGCCCTTTTAGCACTTTCCCATCTTCACGATAAATAGGTTTTCCGTCATGACCCAATTTACTCATATTACTACGCTGAATTTCGTCGAAAACAGATTCCATTTTGTCCTGTAAACCATGTTCTATAATCGTTCCACACAAGATATAAAGCATATCGCCAAGTGCATCGGCAATTTCTACAATATCATTATTGGTAACTGCTTCTAGATATTCTTCGTTTTCTTCTTTCATCAAATTATAACGAAGCATATTCTTGTTTTCGCCTAGATCTCCTGTAGGATTGGTGTTTATTCCGAGTCCAAAAGCAGAATGAAACTCATGAACAGATTTTATTTGTTTTTGCATTTTTTATCTTAATTAATTTAAGTGCAAATTATTAAAATGAAATTACAATTGATTATTTTTACAAAAAAATATTTATGTTTAGTTCTGGACAATTACTTTTTGCAGTCATTTTTGCAATTTGCTTTATAATAATTATGATTTTCACTTACCGAAAAGACTTAAAAATTCACAAACAGTATTACAAAGGAAGTTTGTGGATATTGGTTGGGTTTATATTATTTATTAGTTTTTTATTTATAATTAAATCATTAATGAAAGAATAGTTAAAATCTGGTATTTTTTGAATATTTTTTCATATTTTTAACAAAATTTTTATTTATTC
>NZ_JAYWDT010000226.1:0-2808 GCF_043779715.1 Flavobacterium sp. | reverse complement strand
TTTCGACAATATCGCATTCAAATCCAAAATCGTTCAACAAAGTACGCATTAGTAGTTGGTTAAACTCAACATCTTCTACTACCAAAACTTTTACATTTTTAATTTTTTCATCAACTAATTCCGTTAATTCATTTTCTAAATAAGTTTCGCCTTCTGCTTTTTTAAAATTTAAAACAAAACTAAAAGTGGAACCACGATCGATTTCACTTTCAACCCTAATGCTTCCGCCTTGGGCTTCGACAAGTTTTTTTACGATGGCTAATCCCAAACCAGTTCCTCCATAAATTCTTGAGGCTTGATTGTGGGCTTGTTGGAAATTTTCAAAAATACCTTCTATTTTACTTTCATCAATGCCAATTCCTGTATCTGAAACTAAAAATTCTATGGTTATTTTATCATCATATTCTGCTAATTTTCTAATGTTTACCGTAATCTTGCCTTCATTTGTGAATTTTATAGCGTTGCCAACCAAATTAAGAATTATTTGATGCAAACGTGTTGGATCTCCAAGCAGAATTTCTGGAATATTTTGATCGTATTTTACGGTTAATTTTAAATTTTTTTCTTGAATTTTTATTTCAAATAAATGCAGCATTGTAGCAATTGATATCGATAATTTAAATGGTGTTTTTTCAAAAACCATTTTTCCAGCATCTACTTTTGCCAAATCTAGGATATCATTTATTAGTACAATTAAAGTATCGCCACTCATTTTAATTGCTGTTAAATATTCTTTTTGTTTTGAATTCAATTCTGTTTTAAGAATTACTTTTGTAAAGCCAATTATCGCATTCATTGGCGTACGAATCTCGTGACTCATATTTGAAAGAAATTCTTGTTTGGCGATTGCAGCATTTTCGGCTATAATTTTGGCTTCAGTCAATTCTTTTTCAATTCTTTTTTGTTCACTAATATCTCTTATGGAAGCGCAAAACAAAAAACCATCTTCCGTAACAATTTTGCTTAAACTTATTTCTACTGGAAATTCATTTCCGTTTTTACGTTGTGCAAAAAGTTCCATACCTTCTCCCATTTTTCTAAGTTTGGGTTTATCAAAAAAACCATCTCTGTGTCTTTGATGTGCTTCTTTGTAACGTGAAGGTATTAAAAGCTCGATTTTTTTTCCAAAAATTTCTTGGTGATCATAACCAAACATTATTTCTGTTTGATTGTTTATGGTTTCAATATTGCCATGATTATTGACAATTACGATGGCATCAGGCACAGATTCTAAAAAACTTTGAAATTTAATATCATTTTTATTAATAATACTTTCATTATTATATACAGTTATTTGTTCTTGATTTTCTGTATTTGAAATGGGTTTAATTTCTTTTAATTGTCTAAAATGCGATGGCGAAAGACCTGTAACTTTTTTAAATTGACTTGATAAATGTGCAACACTGCTGTAATTCATTTTCCAAGCAATTTCAGAAATATTCAAATCGCCATAAATTATTAATTCTTTAATACGTGCAACCTTAAGTGAAATTATAAATTGTTCAATCGTAACTCCTTGTATTTCAGAAAACAAATTGGCGATGTAATTGTAATTATGGTTCACCTTTTCACTTAAAGAATGTGAAAAATTTATTTTGTTTCCTTCATTTGATGAATTTATAATTTCTATAATGGTATTTTTAATTTTTTCGATCAAAACAGATTTTTTATCATCCATTAATTCAAGTCCGGATTCTGATAAAAGTTTTCTTAACTCTTCCCTTTGATTTTCAGAAATATTCTGCATTATTTCGACTTCTCCAAAATCGACCACAACATAATCCAAATCAAATTCATTTAGAATATCTTTGACAATTATTTTACAGCGATTGCTCACCATATTTTTGATGTATAATTTCATAAAAATATATTTAAGTTCAAATACTGGCTAAGTCCTTATAAAAACTCTATAAAAGTAACGAAAAGGATTTTAGCAATTATGATAATGCATTATTTGAAATTAAATATCTAATTTTCAATAACTAATGAATTTGGATTTACACCCAAATCTAGTAAAAGTTCACTTACTGTTTTAACAAAATCTGATGAACCACAAATGTAGAAATGCTGATTAAAATTTACTATGTTTTCAATTAGATAATTTCTATCGATTCTTCTGCCAGCAAAGCCTATGATATTCTCTCTTGTGTATAAATTTATGAAATTATTTTTGAGTATTTTTTTTAATTCATTACCCATTATTACATCATCTGAAGTTTTATTATAATAAATTAATTTGTTTCCCAAAAGCTGCTTTTTCTTATATAAATCTCTAAAGATGGATATAAATGGCGTTATACCAGAACCGCCAGCTATAAAAACTCCTTAACCTTTGTATTGAATTGCTCCAAAAACATTTCCAATGATTAATTCGGCTCCAGAATTTGTTTTCCCTAACATATTAGTCACTCCGTTATGATCTTTGTAAATCTTAATTACAAATTCAAGATACTCTTTATCTGGCAAACAAGTAAAAGTAAATGGTCTAGATTGTTTTTCCCAAAAGGGAATATTAATAGCCACTTCGGTTCCTTGTCCAGAAATAAAATTGTATCCTACTGGTTTTTCTACGATAAAACATTTAACGTCGTGAGTAATATAAAATGATTCTAAAATTTTGACTATATAATTATTCATAATAAATTTTATTTTACAAAATTCTATATAATTTAATTTGATCGTCCGTTTTCTATCATAATCCTGTAATCCCAGCAATTACTAGTCTATCGAATAGTTTTTCTTCAAAATATCTTCTAACTTGTAAACAAACTCATTTAGGTATAATTGAAGATATTTTCCTTTTATTTT
>NZ_JAYWDT010000225.1:0-6106 GCF_043779715.1 Flavobacterium sp. | reverse complement strand
ACAAAAGCAGTAGATACTGAGGCAAACAAAAGGACAGTTAAGAATTTAGATTGTATAAATTCTTTTTTACTCATTCCGTCAATTAAGTTTTGTTTCAGCGTGCCATAACTATACTCATTTGCCATCATAGACACAATTATGATGGCTAAAAAAAGTTTTAAAATGGCTGCAATATAGGTGTTAAAATGCCAGATGAAAGGAAAATTAAAAATTCCCATTTCGGCTAAGTGAAATTTAAAAATCCCGAGATCAAATTTTATGGAGGCTATTAATGCTATAAAAGTTAGGAGTATAAAGTACGCTAATGTTAAAACTCGACTGGCTTTGTTTTTCCAAATTTTTTGTAATTCTATGGAGAGTAATCTTTTCATGTTTTAGTTTTTGAAATTTGAATTGGAATTAGTCAGTTCTAAAAATTGTTCTTCTAAGCTGTTTTTGCGCTTAACCAAATGATTTAGAATAATGTTTTTTTCGAAAAGAAAACGATTTAATTCTTTAGCTTCCAAGTCATTTTTTAAATACACTAGAATCTTTCCATCTTCATTAATTACGTGCTTTACTGCTGAATGGGTTTTTACAGCCACCATTAAACTATCAGCATCATCTGCTTGTAATTCAAAAAAACCTTCATTAGCTGACATGCCATCGACTAAACCAGTATATAAAATTTCTCCTTTTCTTAACACTACCACGTGGGTACATACTTTTTCGACTTCGTCTAATAAATGCGAAGCCAATAAAATAGTAGTTCCCTGGGATGCAATTCGTTTAATAATATCTCTAATTTGATGAATTCCTTGAGGGTCTAAACCGTTTGTGGGTTCGTCAAGAATCAAAATCTCTGGATCATTAAGTAATGCAGAGGCTATTGCCAAGCGCTGTTTCATTCCTAAGGAAAAAGTACTGAATCTACTATTTTGTCGCTCAACAAGACCAACTAACTCTAGTTTTTCAATAACTTTTGAAGATCGAATTCCTTTAATTTTACAGACTAATTCTAAGTTTTCTGTAGCTGTCATGTACGGATAAAAGTTAGGTCGTTCAATAATGGCACCTACTTTTTTTAGCGCTTCATGAGTTTCAATAGTTCCATTGAACCAATTGTATTCACCAGAAGTTTTGTTGACTACATTTAAAACTATTCCTAATGTTGTTGATTTTCCGCTGCCGTTTGGGCCCAGAATTCCGTAAACATTGCCTTTATGAATGTCGAAAGAAACGTTTTTTAGAGCTTGAATTGAGCCATAACGTTTGTGAAGATTTTTGATAGAGAGTATTGTTTCCAATGGGTTCATCTTTTTGGTTTAACATAGGACGAACAAGTTTGGGAATTGTTACCGGGAAACCTATAATTAGTTTATTTCACCAATTAATTTGCACAGCATCTCTAATTTGTTTGCAGTTATAGGTTTCTTAATATAATCTTTTATCACATCATATTTTTTTGCCATTTCAATATCGGCAGGATCAATTGATGAGGTCATGATAAAAATTGAAATTTCTTTTTGTATGGGCAAATGAATAAATTCATCCAAAAATTGCCATCCATCCATTACGGGCATATTTAAGTCAAGTAAAATAGCATCTGGAAGAATGGTAGTATTATTTCGATTTTCTTTTAATGTATCAATAGCTAATTGCGCATTATTAAATGTATGGATTTCTTCGCAAAACTTACTTTTAGAGATAAGAATACTCATTAATTTTACGGTCAATTTATCATCATCAATAATGTACGTCAATTTATTTTTCATCTAAATAAATTTTAAAATTAGAACCATGACCCACTTCGCTCTCCATTGCTATTTTACCATTCATAGCTTCGAGTTGGTTTTTTGTAATGAATAATCCAATTCCTTTAGCATCTGCATTACCATGAAAGGTTTTGTACATTCCAAAAATTTTGTGTCCATTTTTTTTTAAATCTAATCCTAATCCATTATCTCGAAAGTTAATCACAGAGTAACCCTCTATTTTTTCATAACAAATATTTAAAGTTGCATTGCGTTTTGGGGATTTATATTTAATAGCATTTGTAAATAAGTTAAGAAAAATACTATCTAAGTAAGCGGGAATGGCCTTAACGATAACACCCTCTGGAATTGTATTTGTAATTGTTATTTTACTCTCTTTTATGGCTAGACTCAATGCCATTCTTGTTTTTTCAATTTCACTTTTTAAATGAATTTTAGTTTTTTCAACATTTGTTTTTTGTTGAATGGTTATAATTTCATTCAAATATTCTATCGATTCCGATAATTTTTCTGTTCCTTCTCTAAATAATTCAAAGTAAGAAAGCTTTTCGTCAATATCATCAGTATTTTCAATAACATCTACCACCATCGATAAATTACTGGCGTGGGAGCGTATGTTATGAGATACAATATGAGTGAAGTTAAATAATTTTTTATTTTGATTACTGGTTACTTCTAGTAATCGTTTCATCTCAAGCTCCTTTTCAATTCGCCTCGTCACGTTGCGACCTACGCCTATAAAATTCATAAAATTATTGTTACTGTCAAAGACAGTAGTGATGTTCAATTCAAACCAATATTTCTCTTTATTTTTATTATAATTTAATATTGTGATTTTAATGCTTTCTTTATTTTTGATGGCTTCTCTCATTAATTTTGAAGCTGTAAAATCAGTTTCTGGACCCTTAGATAAATAACCAGGTTTTTGACCAATAACCTCTTCCATAGCCAAACCAGTTAAATCTAAGTAGGCTTGATTTGCCCAGACCGCTTCTCCATTTCTATCTGCTATTACAAGGGTATCTGTTGTCTCCGAAGCTGCTAGTGACAGTAAATTTAATTTATTTTCCACATTTTTTCTCTCGCTAATATCCCGGATAAAGCATACAACATAGGTTTTTTGATCGACTTTAAATTTTTTCCCAGAAGCTATCTCAACGGGTGTTATCACATTAGATTTTGTTTTGATAACGGTTTCATTGATGGTATATTCATTTCTATCTAAATTATATTTCAGAAAATAACGGATGTCTCTTTTAAATTCATCTGGAAATAATTTTGAATTATGCAAGCCTTTTAATTCTGCATTACTATAACCAGTAAGTTCTGTCGATCTAAGATTACAGTCACTAATTTGTCCATTTGAAGTATCAATGATAAAAATGGCATCATTTGCACTAGAAAAAATAGAAGAGAATTTCTCTACATTATATTGCAATTCATTTATTAAATTCTGTTCATTTGTTATGTCTTGAAATGTACCTAAAAGCTCTACAGGCTTACCATTTTTAAATACAACCTGGCAAATACATTCTATATACTTGATGTTATTTTTAGCAGTCATAATCTGAAATTTACTCTCAAAAGAAATCCCTTCATTGATTGATTTCTCCATAAGTACTTTAATCCGATCACGATTTTTCCCTGGAGTATAAAAATTTACTGCCGTGTCAAGCTTTGGCTTGTAGTCAATGGGTACTTCATGAATATATTTAGTGACTGCATCCCAAAAAACATCATTGGTTAGCAAGTTAATTTTCCAGATTCCTATTTTAGCAGACTTTGCAGCCTTGATGTAAAGGTCAAGTTTTTCTTTCATTAGTTGGACTTTAAGGATTTAACTACAGTATTGATAAATGAATATAAAGTTTGTAGTTTAGGTTTTAAAATTTCCGGTTATAAAACAGTAGGCTGTAATTCTATTTTTATTGATAAATTAATTATTGTTATCGTGCGCAGGTAATAGTGTGTTTTGAAATTTAACAGTAAAAAAAAATGATTTTTATCCAGTAATAAATAAATTTTCATTTTACAGCTAATACATATTGTTTTAATTCCATTGAGAAAACGTTCTAGCGTATGCAGGTTATTTTAAAATTCTTGTTGAAAGGTAGTTAAAACATATGAAATGAGTGTATTACATCGACTAATTTTATCGTAATTTTGTTGTAAATTCTTATTTCAATGAGTAGTGAGCCCGTAATGCTTTTTAAAAAACCATCGTATCCAGTAAACAAATCACTTTTAGAATACTTGGAGCGTTTTGATCGTTTGTCAAAAGTTGCTATTGTCTACGATGATTTATTGCGTTTTTCAGGATCGGTAACTGTTTATGATAAAAACGATGAAGATACGTTATGGATTCGTGTGTATTATAATGAATTTGAGCGACAAGAAATTGATTTAACTTTAAAAAAAATCTATTCATTGCTGCACTCTGATGGTAATTTGGGAATCATCAAATTCTTAAATGTAGATTCTATTGATTACTGCACTTTTGGTAATTCAAAACCTTTTCGAATAAAAATCAGAAATATATTAAATGACAATTACACGCACTTCTACATAAAGAAAGCCGATGCTTCCCGAATTTATGGACTCGAATTAGAGCATATTTTATCTCCAGATAAAATTAATTTCCTAGTGTATGACGACACTTTAATTGAGGAACATATTATGGGAATTCCTGGTGATGTTTTTATTAAAAAATTATTATCAGAATGCACCGAAACGGAGAAATCTCAAATTGCTAAAGAGTTTGTAAAATTCAATGAACGTTGCATGATTCGATTGCTTGGCGATATGCGTTCCTATAATTACGTGATAGTTCCCACACATGATTTTGATCATGTGGTGTATAAAATTCGCGCTATAGATTTTGATCAGCAGTGCTACGAAGGAAATTTTAAAGTGTACCGACCTCAATTTTTTAAGGAAAATTATCCGATGGTAAAATTGGTAAAGGATAAACTTCAAAACAGTTCTATCGAGCAATACAAGGATGAAGAGAGAGCGGTTCTTGCGAAAAGAATTCATTCTGCTGAAAACCGCATAAAACGACTGTTGCAAATTATGGGAGATGACGTAATCGCTCCCGAAGAACATTTGAAACAATTGCAATTAGAATTGTATCGATACACGAATGATATGAATTTTAAAAAAGCCAAATCTATGGGGAATATAATGAGTGCAGCTTTTGCATTTATTACAAGAAATTTCAAGAATGCTACTGTATTTAAGATTTGATTTTAGTTTTCTTAAATCTATTTATTACTACTAATTTTACTATGAGAAATTATATTTTCACTCTATTTGCATTGACTTTTTTGTCCTGTCAGCACGATTCAGGAACTGTATCACCCGTTTATTCATTACCCAAAAAACTAAAAGAAGTCTCAGGCATTATATATTTAGATTCAAGTAATTTACTTTGGGTGCTGGAGGATAGCGGTAACGAGAATGAAATTTACGGACTCAATTTTGAAAACGGTGCAATTGAAAAAACACTAACGATTGCAAATACAGCGAATATCGATTGGGAAGACATTACTAAAGACAAAGACGGTAATCTCTATGTTGGAGATTTTGGTAACAATGATAATGAACGAAAGGATTTATGTATTTACAAAATTGATAAAAAGTCTTTAACTACAAAAAGCGCCATTCCAGCTTACAAAGTTTCCTTTGCATATCCTGAGCAAAAAGATTTTCCTCCTAAAAAAACAGAAATGTTTTATGATGTAGAAGCATTTTTCGAATTCAAAAATAATTTCTATCTCTTTACCAAAAATCGAAGTAAAGGTTTTGACGGAACCGCTTTTTTATATAAAATCCCCAATACACCTGGTTTTCATCAAGCGGTTTTGATGGGAGAATTTAAAACCTGTGACAACTACAATCATTGTGCAATCACGGCTGCAACTATAGCTCCAGATGACTCTAAAGTTGCTATTTTAACCCATGATAGGATTTTCTTATTCGAAAATTTCGAAGGGGATAATTTTTTGAATGGAATAAAAACTACTTTCGAATTAAATCATTTTTCTCAAAAAGAAGCAGCATCATTTATTGATAATGACCGACTTTTTATTGCCGATGAAAAAACCAAAAGTTTAGGAGGGAACGTTTATGAAGTTAGTATCAAAAAATTAAAATCCAAATCCTAGTCCAAAAGCGATTCGGGCTTCCTCATTAGAATTTTTAAAATAAGTGATTCTGGCTGTGATTACATTTAATCCATTGAGCCATAATCCGCCTCCAAAAGATTGATGCCATTTCTCTGAATTTTCTCCTTTTTGCCACACGCGTCCATAATCTACACCACCCAGAATTCCGTACGTCATAGGCAAAAC
>NZ_JAYWDT010000224.1:0-2816 GCF_043779715.1 Flavobacterium sp. | reverse complement strand
TAATAAACATCAATAAAGAAATAGAAAAATTACCACAAGCACACAGCGAGTTATGGGACATTTTCAAAACGATAAAAAACAAATACGATGCCGAAGCGTATTCTGAATTATTAAGTGACGAAAGCATAAGACATCCTTTTTATGAAAAACTTTCTGCTTTCGTTCGTTTGTTCAAATTAGCAATGGCATCCATAGAATTTAATGATATTAAAAACGAGAAAGTCATTGATAAATATAAACAGGACAGTAAGTTTTTCTTGCAATTAAGAGTGGATGTTAAGCGAAGATATTTTGACGATTTAGATTATGCCGCTTATGAACCACAAGTACAAAAGTTAATAGACAAGCATATTACAACGGAAGGAGAAGTATTAAAAATAACGGAACTGGTAAATATTTTTGATAGAGAAAAAAGAGAAGCTGAAGTAGAAAAAGTAATAGGAAAAGCGGCAAAAGCGGATCATATTGCAACTCGAACTGTTAAGGCAATCAATGTCAAAATGAATGAAGATCCAATATTCTACAAAAGTTTATCCGCATTAATTAGGGAAGCAATTAACGATTACCATCAGCATCGAATTGATGAAGCCCTATACTTGAAAAAGGCAAAAGAATACGAAAATCAATTTCTTACCGGGAAACAAAATAATGTTCCAAAAGCTATTCAAGAAAAACCAAATGCAATTGCTTTTTACAATCTGATAAATGCGGTTTTAGAAAATAGCTTTAGCAATACACCAGAACCAAAAGAAGTACAAGCCGGTACAGCATTAGAGGTAGAAGATTGCATCAAGAATATTGTGTATGAAAACGGTACGCTAATTATCGATTGGCAGACCAATACCGAGATTGAGAAAGAATTGAAAAACAATCTCGATGATTTACTTTTCGAAAAACAGCAACAATACGATACACAATTCTCTTTTGATAAAATTGATGAATTAATAGAAGAAGTAATTAAAATTGCTAAACTAAAATACGTTTAATGCTACATTCAATCCAACAAGTAAATTACGGTAGTAAAAGCATTGAATATAAATTGTCTTTTGCTGCAAGAAAATCATTGGGCATAAAAGTATTGCCTGATGGATTGGTATCGGTTATTGCTCCAAATGATACAGATTTAATCGACATCAATAAAAAAGTAAAATTAAAAGCCAATTGGATATTAAAACAGCAAGCCTTTTTTTGTAGTTACAAACCAAATACGCCAACAAGAAAGTTTGTAAATGGAGAAACACATCTGTATCTAGGAAGACAATATAAGTTGCAAATCATTGAAGATACTATCAATGAAATAAAGATTTATAGAGGTGCAATGATTATGAAAACTAAAAAATTAAATCTAGAATATTTAGAAAAAAAACTAAACGAATGGTACAAAGAAAAGGCAATCTTTCATTTTGAAGAATTGCTTGAAAGTTCTTTAGAAAAATTCAATAAGTACAAAATCGAAAAACCTATTTTAGATATAAGATTAATGCAAAAACGTTGGGGAAGCTGTACTAAATCAGGTAAAATAATTCTAAATACCGAATTAATAAAAGCACCAAAAGGAAGCATTGAATATGTAGTAATTCACGAACTATGTCATTTAGTACATCACAATCACAATAAGGATTTCTATGATTTACAAAACAGATTATCTCCCAATTGGGAAAAATGGAAAGAAAAACTGGAACACGCTTTGTCTTGATTTCCAATAGATACCAAAAACACTCACTTCATAACAGAAGTCTAATAAAATGCTTAATCTAGATCATTGTCTCATTCAGCTGCACAAAACTTTCATTTAGTCCAAGTATTCCTAAACTCAAGTCTTTGTTTGCTTCATTTCGCTAATTACGTTTCCAATAACGAGAACATTCTTTTTCGTTCGGTTTAAAAAGGACGTTTTACATTTCAGTTGCCACTCCTTTGCCAACGCTCCAAAAAAAATTACTGTCACGGTTTTTGAATCAAAAACACGTACGCTGCGCAACTCGTGCCAGTAATTTTTTTTCCCAAGCTGTGTTACATAATTGAGTATTATAGTTCATTACAAAGCTTTTATATTGGTTTTTTGGTTTTTGCAATGAAGCTATAATATCATTTATGTAAAACAGCCGCCACACCCATCGCGCTAGCCAGTGGCTCCAGGACAGTCTTTTTTATTGCTTCCTTGCACTGGCCTGCAATAAAAAAGACCATCCTTCGCCACTGTCATTAACAACGTTCGCCATTTCATAAGAACTTTTACTGAACTACCAAGTTTCAAGAACGTTAACAGCCACTTTTTTTAGCAACTTAATGTTTAAATCGGTAAGTTTTTGTATTGTTTTTGTGCGTGTCGCAAATTGCTTATCAACTCTATTTCTAACATTCACGACATAGGAATAAGCAATTTACAACACCCACAAAATCAAGAGTAGCCAGCAAGAGTGTGGTTTTTTATTTGCCAGAAAATAAGCAGTAATTGCTTCAGCAGAAAAGCCGATGCCATACTGTTCCTAAATATAAAGTTGACCAGCCCGCAGCATTGTCTTTCTTTCAAGTCAATGGCACCAGCTTTTCTACTAAAGCAATCAGAAATACCCCAGTAAGCAAATAAAAAACCACACACTTACCTGCGCTACTGCCCCATCGCACTAGGTATTATTTTTTCATTGTTTTTGTAAGTATTGAAAATCACTTGAAAACCTGTACTATAAAATTAAAAATCTGCGTAAAGTGATTTTGAATACCCACAAAATCAAGTCTAGAAAGAGTGTGGATTTTTAAACCAGAAAAATAAAAGAAATATCAAATCCATTCCTATTATTTTTCTGGTTTAAAAA
>NZ_JAYWDT010000223.1:0-13955 GCF_043779715.1 Flavobacterium sp. | reverse complement strand
GATCTTCTAATTATTTTATAATAAACTCAACGCGTCTGTCAGTATTAAAATCAGCTTCAGAACAGTTTGTTTTGCAATTAGATAATAGTTTGGTTTCTCCGTAACCTTTTGTCTCTAATCTGTCGAAATTAACTCCTTTCAGGATTAAATATCCTTTCGCTTTTTGCGCTCTTTTGTCAGATAAAATCATGTTGTATTTGTCAGAACCTCGAGCATCGGTGTGTGCATTTATTACAATTTTCATTTCTGGATTAGTATTTAAAACTTCAAGAATTTTGTTTAATAATAAAGTAGATTCTGTTTTTATCGAAGCTTTGTTAAAATCGAAATAAATATTCTCGATAGCAATCGTATTTTCTTTAATTTCAGCTTTTCTCTGATTTAATTCGATGTTTGCTGTCGAGTTTCCATTAGCAGTAATTACAGGTAATTCGAAATCTAAATAACCATCTTTTTTAGCTATAATTGCATAGGTTTCTAATGGTTCCACTTCAAAACTATAACTTCCGTTGTTACTAGATATTTGTGTTGCAACTTCTTTTCCGTCTTCGTCTACTAAACTAATTTTAGTATTTGGCAAAACAATTTTACTTTGTTTTTCGGTTACTAAACCTTTTAAGTTTAAAGTATTTTTTTGTAATTCAAAATGGTAAATATCATATAAACCTGCACTTCCAGCTCTGTTTGAAGTTATATAACCGCTGTTTTTTGTTGCAAGTATAAACGCCACTTCGTCGGCAGTTGTGTTTATTGTTTTTCCTAAATTTAAAGGTGTTGTGTAACGAGTAGTTTTTATTTTTGATACAAAAACATCTTGTCCTCCGTAACCATTATGACCATTTGAAGAAAAATATATTTCCTTGCTTGTTGGCGAGGAATAAGCGAATTTTTCATCTTTATTGGTGTTTATAGCTTGCCCTAAATTGATAGGATTCACAGGAATTCCGTTAGTATTAATTTCGGCAACATAAATATCAAAACCTCCAAATCCACCAGGCATATTTGACGAGAAATATATTTTTTTTCCATCAGGAGAAAGAGAAGGATTTTCGATAGAATAACTAACGCTGTTAAAATCTGCCGCAACTTCATTTATCCAAGTGTATTTTGTGTTGTCGAAAATAGATTTGTATAACTGATAATTTTTAGAATTTCCTTCGGCACTTTTAGTGTAATATACCGTTTTTTCATCGGGAGAAAATGCCAAACCACCTTCGTTACCTTTGGAGTCTAATGCATAAGCAAAGAAACTTGGGTTAGATAAATTTCCTGTTCTATCTATATTCAAACAATACAAACCATGGTAAGGATTGTTAGTGTTTTCATCTCTTCCCGCTCCAATTGCACCAGTTTTTCTAGAAGAATACATAATGTATTTGCCCATAAAAAAAGTAGAACCTATATCCGATAATTTAGTATTTATCACAGTTGAAACTACGGTGTATAAATCTTTGGCTTCGTCGAAATTTGAGACAATTGATGTTTCTGAATATTCACTTTTAATAAATGAATCTTGAGCAAACATAATATTAGATAATAGTAATAATATAATTAGTAATATTGAATTTTTCATAAAAACGTATTGATATTTTGGATGTTTTTTGCAAATAATGTGCAAAAGTATCATTATCAATCAATAACGAATATAAAATCAGATAAAGTGCAAAAATAATCGACGAATGACACTTCGTTGTAAGAATAAATCATTTTTTGCAATAATTATGTGATAATATAGATAAACAAAATAATAATTTGTAGAAAACAGGGTTTATAAAGATAGTAATTCTTCTAAATAATCCCTCTTGTTTGATAAACGAGGAATCTTGTGTTGCCCGCCCAATTTATCTTGATTTTTTAGCCAATCATAAAAAAGATTTTCACGAGCTACATTTATAGTAAGCTGATTTAAAGTCATGTTGTTGTAACGTTTGGCTTCGTAATCGGAATTTAAAGCTTGAATATTCTCGTCTAAAGTTTTGGTAAAAAAAGCAATATTATCTGGTTGTTTTCTGAATTCGATAATCCATTCGTGCGAACCTTTTTCTTTGCCTTCCATAAAGATGGGCGCAACGGTATAATCTTTGACTTCGGTGTTTGTTATTTTACAAGTTTTGGCAATAGCCATATCGGTATTTTCGACCATAAGTTCTTCGCCAAAAACATTAATATGGTGTTTTGTTCTTCCGGTAATTCGAATTCTGTAAGGATTTAAAGAAGTAAATCGCACCGTATCACCTATCAGATAACGCCACAAACCAGAATTTGTAGTAATAACAATGGCATAGTTTTTATTGATTTCTACTTCAGCCAATCGAATTATTTTTTCGTTAGGTGTTCCAAAAACATCCATCGGGATAAATTCGTAAAAGATCCCGTAATCTAACATTAATAATAAATCGTTAGAATTATTCAAATCCTGAATGGCAAAAAAACCTTCCGAAGCATTGTATATTTCGTAATATTTAAAATCTTGTTTGGGTAATATTTTTTTGTATTGCTCACGATACGGATCAAAACTTACACCGCCATGAAAATAGACTTCAAGATTGGGCCAGATTTCAAATAAATTATTTTTTCCAGTTTCTTCTAAAACTTTATTTAATAAAACCATCATCCATGAGGGAACTCCTGCAAAACTGGTTACATTTTCTATTTTTGTTTCGTTTACAATAGCGAGTAATTTAGTTTCCCATTCGCTCATAAGCGATGTTTTATTGCATGGAGTACTGCTAAATTCTGCCCAAAACGGCATGTTATCTATTAGTATTGCTGACAAATCACCAAAAAAAGTATTATTATCCTCATATAATTGCTTGCTTCCGCCGAGTCGTAAACTTTTGCCTGTGAATAGCTGAGAGTTTTCGTTATTGTTTAAATACAAACACAACAAATCTTTGCTTCCTTTATAATGACAATCTTCTAAAGCGGAGTTGCTTACGGGAATAAATTTGCTTTTAGCATTAGTAGTTCCGCTAGATTTTGCAAACCATTTGATAGGTTCATGCCAAAAAACTTGCTGTTCGCCTTTTCTGGTTTTTTCAATTAATGGTTCTAAATCTTCGTAAGTAGAAATGGGAATTCGATCCTGAAAAGCGTTGTAAGACTTCATCGAATCGAAACCATATTGCTTTCCAATAATTGTGTTTTCTGACGACCGAATAAGATTCATCAATAATTCTTCTTGTACTTCATTAGGGTATTTCAAAAATAACTCAATCTGGTGAATGCGTTGTTTCAAAAACCATGAAGCAATAGAATTTATGATTGGTAATGCCATTTTTTGAATTATGAATTATGAATTTTGAATTTTGAATTATAACTTTACCAAAAATAAGGTTTTTTTTTAAAAATCCTAATTCATTAAATCTTAAATCCCAAATGCAATACGAAGGAGTTTTAACCAAAATGCAAACCGAAATTGGGAAACCAATTCAATATTATTTGATATTTGAAAACAGTTTTCTAAATGTAAATCAGTTACTTGGAAAAGAATTAGAGATTAGTTTTCAAGGCTATCAATGTTTGAATTGTAACAAAAAAAAGAAAATTTTCCGACAAGGATTTTGTTACGATTGTTTTATGGGAAGCGCTTCGGCAGGTGATTGGATTATGAAACCCGAACTTTCTACAGCGCATTTAGATATTGAAGATCGAGATTTAGTTTACGAAAAGAAAGTGCAATTGCAACCACACATTGTTTATTTGGCTTTGTCTAGCGAAGTGAAAGTTGGTGTAACTCGTGATTCGCAAGTCCCAACTAGATGGATAGATCAAGGTGCTGTGCAAGCTATTCCTATTGTAGAAGTTCCTAATAGATATCTTGCAGGAATTACCGAAGTTGCCCTGAAAAACCATTATTCAGATAAAACCAATTGGCAAAAAATGCTGAAAAATGAAGTGCCAGTTGCCGATTTGATAAAAGAACGAGCAAGTTTAAAATATTTGATCCCGAAAGAAGTACAAGAATATTTCGATGTAAATAAAAATGATTTGTACGAATTGCATTATCCGGTTTTGCATTATCCCAAAAAAGTAACCAGTCTAAATCTAGATAAATCACCTAATTTTTCAGGTAAATTATCAGGAATAAAAGGACAATATCTTATTTTTGAAGACGGAACCGTTTTTAATGTAAGAACTTTTGAAGGTTATGTGGTGAAGATTAGTTTGTGAGTTTGTCATTCCGAGGAACGAGGAATCTCATAATATGAACGACTAAATGAGATTCCTCGTTCCTCGGAATGACAATATTGTCAATAATTTTTTTATAATAATTAGTGACTAAATACTATGGAGTTGTTGTTATTTTTTCTTTTTACACTACTCATTTAACCATTTTGAATAATCTTTCCAGTCTTCCAAATAGTTCTTTTTAATTTCTGAGCTTATTAAATTACCAAATCCTAATTTTAAACATCTTGGATATTCGGCTTGGGAAATAACATCCCTAAAATCAATTTTACTGATTTCTATGTAATTATCTAAGATTTCTGGATTTCTATTTGACAATTTAAGAATTGCCGCTGAAATTCTGTTTTTTCCACTTTCTGTGGCACTTATAACTTGTCTGAGTTTAACTTTTACTTCTTGAGAACTGTCGCCAAAATCTCTATCAATTATTCTGTCTAAAGTTCTGTATGTAATTTTCGGAACAGGCTGTATTCCTAATAATTTTATTTTTAGTGTTTCAAACATTTGGTTGCAGATTTGGTTAAGGTTTCTAGTATTGCGCGTGCACTTTGCGCTGTTCCCGAATTGTGGTAAAAAGCGCCAATTGGGAAGAAAGTGGTCGAACCTTTTTCCCAATTAAGGTGTTGTTGCTGGTTTTTTCTTTTTTCCAAACAAACCATTCAACAAATCGCCAGCTGCATTTTTAATGTCGTCTTTTTTAGGGTCTTTAGTTTTTGTAGTATCAGCAGGATCTTTTTTGCCGCCACCTAGCAAATTACCCAAGGCAGAAGTTCCTTGATTTATTAATTTGTCTTTCTGTAATTTTAAGATTTGAGAAGCCAAATTTGTTGATGCTTGCTTCATATCCGTGCTTACCTTTGGACTTGAAAAATTCCCAGTCATTAAAGCAGTAATAGGAATATTTTCAATTTTCGCAGCATCGGCTGGTGTTAGTTTTGCTAATAATTTGTTTACTTCGGCACCCAAATATTTCGCTGGAACGTCCATTTTTATATTGTAATTCATACTTTGGTCAAAACCATGTGAACCACCAATTTCGGTATTAATATCTTGGTATTTTATTTTGAATGGTTTTACAGTAACTTTTCCGTCTTTGAACGAAATTGCAGCTTTCAAATCATTCAAATTTAATTTGCTAACATCTAAAAACTTGACTTGAGAACCTAAGGCCGACAGCATTTGCGAGTTACTAGAATTGACAGTCGTAGATAATAATTGACCCAACAAATCGCCCGAAATGGTTTTCAAATCAGGTGTCATTTCCGTTGCATCAAGATTTCCTGAAAGCTTGATATTTGAATTCAATTTTCCATTAATGATACCCGCTATTGGTGCAATTTTTTTCAACATATCTAATTGGGTAAATGTCTTGGCGATATCTACTTTGTTTAAATCTAAATTCATATTGAAAGTAGGTACTTTTCCTTTGGTCGAAACCAATCCGCTTAGTCCAATTTGTCCATCAAAAATATTGGTTGTTACGTTTTGTAAAGTCACTGCTTCGTCACGAATTATCATTTTTCCAGAAACGGCTTTTAGTGTTAAGTTGTCATAAACGACCGTATTGGCTTTTGCAGTAATGGTACAATCTAAAAAGGCTGGAATTTTTACAGCTTCTTTAGTGGTTTTTGTTCCTTCGCTTGTTGTTGTGGCTGTTGGGGCCATAAAATCGGAAACAAGGAAATTGTTAGAATTCATATTAAAGTTTCCTTTCAAAATCTGTTTTCTAAACAAAAATCCGTAAAAATTATCTAATGTTCCAGTCATTTGAATGTCCGAATTTCCAGTCTTCATATCCAATTGATTCAAACGAATTTGATTTGGATTGAAAGCCACAACTGCTTGCTTAATTTGTACTGGTTTTGCCATGCCTTCACCAGTGTAATTAAATCCTGTAAGGGTCATGTTTCCTGCGTTTTGAATATTTTGATATTGACTGGTTTCTACTGATTTCATATCAAATTTTGTAGTTACATCAGCTTTTAGAATTCCAGAAAGCGGTGTCGATAATTTTACAGGATAAGATTTGGTTACATTTCCTAAATTGATAGTTCCTTTTAGTGAAGCATCAACTAAAGCATTTGTAGCAACATTTCTAATATTGGCTTTGGCAGTAAAAACATCTTGATCGATCTTAAAAGAAAGTCTATCAAGATTTACATAAGTATCGTTCATCAAGCCAGTTTCGTTTATTATTTTTGTATCAATAATGATATTTTGAACCGATTTCGGTAAATCTGGATATTGAAACGAAGCGTTGTTCGACGCAATGGCAATATTAAATTTAGGAACTGTCGTATCCGTTAGTTTTCCTTTTGCAAAACCAGCCACGGTAAAATCTCCTGTGGTTTTTACAGCATTCAAATCACCCGCATAAGCTGCAGGGACAAGTCCTAAGAAATTTTTGAATGAAGATGTTGGTGTTTTGAAAGTTAAATCATAATCCTGACCATCTTCTAATAATTGGATAAATCCATTGAATTGTAATGGCAATTCGTTAATTTTTGCCGTATTGTCTTTGAACGTATATTTGCTTTTGCCTAAATCGATTCCAAGAACTGCGTCGAGTGAAATGGCTACATTTTCCATGTAATTCATCTTGTCCATATCGAGCGAAATTTTCGCTGTCGATTTTGTATCTAAATCTAAAATTTCAGAAGCAAAATTTCCAGTTCCAGAATGGTTTAGCTCATTAATAACCATTTTAATTTTCGAGCGTTCGTCGTAATATTTGAATTTAAAATTTTCTAAAGAATAATTCTGAATATTCATCGCAAATGGTTTGCTTTTAGAATCTTCTTTTTTGTCATCTTTTATAGCAATATCGAAATTTCCGATTCCGTCTTTGTTGAAAAGGATATTTGCTTTTCCGTTTTTGACAGAAATCGCTTTTAAAGTCATGGGTTCGTTTTCGCCATTAAACAACTCTTTGATTGACATTTGAAGATTTAATTCTTCAAAAGCCACCAATGTGTCGCCAGCAAAAGGTGCTTTGTTAATGATAATTAGTTTTTGAATTCCCACATTGGCTTGCGGAAAATTTTTGAACAAACTCAGACTTGCGTCAGCAAAAGTTACTTTGGCATCTACATTTTCATTGATGCTTTGTTCGATTTTTGCTTTTATTTGGTCTTTAAAAAAGATAGGAATTGCCGCTAATGAAGCAATAATTATCAATAAAAAAACACCGATTCCTATAAAAATTTTCTTTTTCATCTTGTTTGAATTTAATACTAAATACTACCACAAAGCAAAACCTTGCCTTCCTTATCTTACAAAAATAGCATTTATAGTTTAGGTGTGTTGCAAAGTTTTCATAAAAAAAACGCTTTACATATTAGTAAAACGTTTTTTTTGATGGATTATTTTAAATCTTATTTAATATTCACCTCAAATGGCATCATTGCTTGAACTCCTTTTTGAGTATTCATTTTTCTGATTTGTTCAATAATTTTATAGTTTTCGATACCAATCTCTTCTTTAATTAGATTCTCACGAGATTTCATAAATGGCAAACCGCTTCCTCCAAATAGGTCTTTAAAATCTTTTTCATATTTTGGATAATCGACAGTCGAATATTCTTTTACTTTTACCAAATTAGATGCATAAGCTAACGCAGCATCTATACCACCAATTTTATCTACTAATCCCAATCGCAAAGCATCAGAACCAGCCCAAACACGTCCTTGTGCAATGGCATCGACTTGTGCAAATGTCATTTTTCTTCCTGTAGCAACGCGAGTTACAAAAACATTGTAGATATGTTCTACACTTTCTTGTGTAAACTGTCTGAAATTATTATCAAGTGGTTTAAACAAACTGTAACCTGATGCGTTTTCGTGGGTTTCTACCAATTCAGAATTTATCCCGTAATTTTTAGTGACTTGAGATAAGTTTGGGAGAGTCCCAAAAACACCAATAGAACCCGTAATTGTACTCGATTCGGCAAAAATCTGATTGGCATTACAAGCAATATAATAGCCGCCAGAAGCTGCTAAATTTCCCATAGATACAATTACAGGTTTTACTTTTTTAGTAATTTCAATTTCTCTCCAAATTAAATCGGAAGTTAAAGCACTTCCTCCAGGACTATTTACTCGCAATACAATAGCTTTTATATCTTCATCTTTTCTAGCTTCTTGCAACGAACGACGCATCGAACCTTCACCAACCGTATTTATATCGCCTTCGCCAGAACCAATTTCTCCTTGAGCGTATATAACCGCAATTTTGTCTTTTGTTTTAAAATCAGAAGTTGATGTGGCAATATCTTGAGCATAATCCATAATGTTTACGGTGTTATAATCATCGTCTGCAGCTACTTTTAATGCTTTTCTAATATCATCGTGGTACACATCTTCGTAAGCAATTTTATCAATCAGTTTATTTTGCAAAGCCAATTCTGGTGTTCTGGCTAATAATCCTGTTGCAATAGTGTTTAATTGTGCTATTGAAATATTCCTAGATTTCGAAATATCGGTAGCCATTGCATTCCAAATAGAAGTTAAGAAAGTTGTGATTTGATCTCTATTTTCAGGACTCATTTCGCTTAGCAAAAATGGCTCGACTGCACTTTTGTATTTTCCGTGGCGAATGACTTCCATCTTCAATCCTGTTTTGTCTTGAAAATCTTTGAAATACATTACTTCGGTTGAAAGGCCTTTAAAATCTAGTTCTCCAACTGGGTTTAAGTAAACAGTATTCGCAACCGAATTCAAATAATAATCTTTTTGAGAATAGCCATTTCCGTAAGCCATCACAAATTTTCCTGATTTTTTAAAATTTTCCAATTGGTCACGCAAAGCTTTGGTTTGGGCAACACCAAGTTCTAAAGTATTATTTAGAATTGAGATTCCTTTTATTTTATCGTCAGTTTTTGCAGCTTCAATAGCTTTTAGAATATCTGTTAACCCGTCGTGATTAGCTTCGTAATAACCTATTTCTTCAAAATTAAATTTCCCTCCATAATCGTTTGTCACTTCTTCTAAATTTAATTCTAAAACCGAATTATTTTCGACATAAGTTGCTTTCGAACCACCTCCAAAAACTGCAGCAACAAGCAACATTCCAAAAAAGAAGAGCATGCAAAAAACAAACAAACCAACAATGGTTGACAATACGTTTCCTAAAAATTTCATAATTAATTATTTAATACTAATAAGTCGTATTTTTATTGAATTTGTTACAACTCAAATTAGTTATTAACACTTGACAAATATAATAAGATTGTAAATTTCTTTTTAGTTAATTTGCTTTATATATGAAAATGCAGCAAAAAGTAGTTTTATCACTTGGAAGTAACCAAGGAAATCGCCTAGAAAATATCGAAAATTGTATCCAACTGATTCATCAGAAAATTGGATTGATTCTTGGTGTTTCTAACTTGTACGAAACTCCATCTTGGGGTTTTAGTAGCGGTGCTTTTTATAATTGTGCTTTGGTTTTACATACTTCTTTTTCTGCCGAAAAAATATTGCACAAAATCACATTAATCGAAAAAGAATTAGGCAGAATTAGACAAAGCACAAATGACTATCAAGCTAGAATTATAGATGTTGACATTATTGCGATTGATGAAGAAATATACAGTTCTGAAACACTAAATATTCCGCATAAGCTAATGCAAAACAGGCTTTTTGTGTTGTTGCCAATGCTGGATTTGAAACTCGAATGGCAACACCCAATTCTACATAAATCGGTTCGAAAACTAATTGAAACTTGTGAAGACAAAAGTGACTGTAAAGTGGTCTCAAATTTAGATTCAGTTTTAAAAAAATACAGTATAAATCAATTAAATTATATTGCTGTTGAAGGAAATATTGGAGCTGGAAAAACAACATTAACCACAAAAATTGCCGAAGATTTTAATGCAAAAACAGTTTTAGAACGTTTTGCCGACAATCCTTTTTTACCAAAATTTTATAAAGACCAAAACCGATATGCTTTTCCTTTAGAAATGTCATTTCTAGCTGATAGATACCAACAATTATCGGATGATTTATCGCAATTTGATTTGTTTAAAGATTTTGTAGTTGCCGATTACCATATTTTCAAATCATTAATTTTTGCCAAAGTAACGCTACAAGAAGACGAATTTAGATTATACAAAACCATGTTTGATATAATTTATAAAGAAATGCAAAAACCTGATCTGTACGTTTATTTATATCAAAATACTGATAGATTACTGCAAAATATTAAAAAAAGAGGAAGAAACTACGAACAAGAAATTGAAGCGGAATATCTAGAAAAAATAAACCACGGTTATTTGGATTATATCAAATCACAAACTGATTTGAATGTCTTAGTAATTGATGTTTCTGATTTTGATTTTGTAGAAAAACAAGAGGATTATGTAAAGGTTTTAGATGCAATTCAAGAAAACTTAGAAATTTAATTTTTAAATCATTTAATTTTTAAATCATTCAATTTACAAAACAAATCCCAAACCACGATTCCTGCACTTACCGAAATATTTAGCGAATGTTTTGTCCCCAATTGCGGAATTTCAATTGTTCCGTCACATAATTTTATAGCTTCTTGGTTTACACCAAAAACTTCGTTACCAAAAACCAAAGCGTACTTTTTATTGACTTCTACTTTAAAATTATTAAGAAATACCGACTTTTCTACTTGTTCGATGGCAAAAACAGATATATCTTCTCTTTTTAGATTTTTAATCACTTCTAAAACATTTTCGTGGTGTTCCCACGCAATGGTTTCAGTAGCGCCAAGTGCAGTTTTGTGAATTTCTTTGTTAGGAGGAGTTGCAGTTATACCACACAAATATACTTTTTCGATTAGAAAAGCATCGGCAGTTCTGAAAACCGAACCAATATTGTGTAAACTTCTAATGTCGTCTAGAATAATGATTATAGGTGTTTTTGTCGCTTCTTTAAAATCGGAAATAGATTTCCTGTCTAGCTCGCTGTTTTCTAATTTTCGCATGTTATTGTTTATAAAAAAAGCTTCCTAAATATTTAGGAAGCTTTAGTAATATTGTTTTTATTTATTAGCTTTTGACAGGCTCAAGTACTGTTCCTGCTGGCGCAGATGGAGTTGCGTCTGGTAAAACTGTACCTTTGATAGTTAAGATTTTTGTTGGGATACCTTCTGCATTTGAACTTACAGTTACTGTTTTTGTAAAAGGGCCAACTCTATCAGTAGCATATTTTACACCAATAACAGCTTTTGCTCCAGGTGCAATTGGGTCTTTGGGCGTTGTTGGTACTGTACAACCACAAGATCCTTGAGCGTTTGTAATAATAAGTGGTTTGTTTCCATTATTTGTCAATACAAATTCTCTTTTTCCGTCAGCATTGTGTGCAATTGTTCCGTAATCGATAGTTTCGTTTTCAAAAACCATTCCAGCACCTTCTACTTTTGGAAGTGTAGCAACAGCACCCTTTTTAGCTTTTGCTGCTTTTTTAGTTTTTGTCACTTCTACTTTTGCTTTGGCAGCAACTTCTTGAGCATTAACTGTATTTGCTCCAAAAAAAGCAATAGCAGATAAAATAAATATAATTTTTTTCATTTTTAATTTTCATTATTGTTTAACATAACAAATGTAAAAATAAAATTGAACTGCAATACTTTTTTCTTCTAAAATTGTTGTTAAATTTTTTGCTTATATATTTAGGTAAAATAAGTAAATTCGTCGCATATAATTAAAACTTAAAATTTTGTCTGTAAAAGAAATCAAGGAAACGCCATTAATGAAACAATATAATGAGATAAAAAGGAAATATCCCGATGCTTGTTTACTATTTCGTGTGGGAGATTTTTACGAAACCTTTGGGGAAGATGCTGTTCGAGCTTCAAAAATACTTGGTATTACACTCACAAAACGTGGTGCTGGTTCGGCAACCGAAACGGCTTTGGCAGGATTCCCACATCATTCTATAAATACCTATTTGCCTAAATTAGTCAAGGCAGGACTTCGAGTGGCTATTTGTGACCAGTTGGAAGACCCGAAAATGACCAAAACTATTGTAAAACGTGGTGTGACAGAACTGGTTACTCCTGGAGTTTCGATGAATGATGAAGTTTTAAATTCTAAAACAAATAATTTTCTAGCTTCCGTTTATTTTGGTAAAAAAATAATTGGTGTTTCATTTCTTGATGTTTCCACGGGAGAATTTCTTACTTCCGAAGGAAACGAAGAATATATCGATAAGTTGTTGCAAAACTTTAGCCCAAGCGAAATTTTAGTACCCAAACAAAATAAGGGCGATTTTAAAGAAAAATTTGGTGATAATTTTCATGCTTTTTATCTCGAAGATTGGGTTTACAAAGAAGATTATGCAACAGAAACTTTAATTAATCACTTTCAAACTAATTCTCTAAAAGGTTTTGGTGTCGAAGAGTTGCCTAACGGAATTATAGCTTCAGGAGCGATTTTGTATTATTTATCGGAAACGCAACACAATCGAATTCAGCATATAACCTCAATTCACCGCATTGCCGAAGATGCTTACGTTTGGATGGATAGATTCACAATCAGGAATCTCGAATTATACCATAGTTACAATCCTAATGCTGTGACTTTACTAGATGTTATCGATAAAACACTTTCGCCAATGGGCGGACGAATGCTTAAACGTTGGTTGGCGCTTCCGCTAAAAGATGCGAATAAAATAAAATCTCGCCATGAAGTGGTGGCGTATTTTAAAGAAAATCAAGAAATACTTCAAAAGGTTCAAAATCAAATTAAACAAATTTCCGATTTAGAACGTTTAATATCTAAAGTAGCAGCAGGAAGAATTAGTCCAAGAGAAATTATTCACCTGAAGGAATCTTTAGATGCTATCATTCCGATAAAAGAATTGGCGCTACAAAGTACGCAAGAAGCTGTAAAAGTTATTGGCGACAGTTTGCATAGTTGTGATTTGTTGCGAGAAAAAATAAAAACAACACTGAACCAAGAAGCGCCAGTTGCAATAAGTAAAGGAAATGCAATTGCCGCTGGCATTAATGCTGAATTAGACGAATTGCGAGGGATTTCAACTTTAGGAAAAGAATACTTAGAAGGGATTGAAAAAAGAGAATCTGAAAAAACGGGAATTTCATCATTAAAAATTTCTTTCAATAATGTTTTTGGCTATTATATCGAAGTTAGAAATACACACAAAGACAAAGTTCCTGCGGAATGGATTCGTAAGCAAACATTAGTAAATGCTGAACGATATATTACAGAAGAACTCAAGGAATATGAAACAAAAATTTTAGGAGCCGAAGAAAAAATTCAACAGATAGAAAATAAATTATTCGAGCAATTAGTAAGTTGGATTGCTACTTATATCAAACCTGTTCAATTAAATGCAAATTTAGTAGCGCAATTGGATTGTTTGGTTTCGTTCGCGCAGTTGGCAATTGATAATAAATATATCTGTCCAGAAATAAACGATTCTTTTGCTTTGGATATAAAAAATGGGCGTCATCCTGTTATCGAAAAACAATTGCCAATTGGTGTTCCATATATTGCAAACGACGTTTATTTAGATAGAGAAACACAGCAATTAATTATGATTACTGGACCCAATATGTCAGGAAAATCGGCTATTTTGAGACAAACAGCACTTATTGTATTGTTGGCGCAAATGGGAAGTTTTGTTCCTGCAGAAAGCGTTCAGATGGGAATTATAGATAAAATTTTTACTAGAGTAGGAGCGAGTGATAATATTTCGATGGGAGAATCTACTTTTATGGTCGAAATGAATGAAACAGCTTCCATTTTGAATAATATTTCCGATAGAAGTCTGGTT
>NZ_JAYWDT010000222.1:0-14023 GCF_043779715.1 Flavobacterium sp. | reverse complement strand
ATGTGATTTCTCCTTCGTCGAAATGACAAAATTAGATTGACATTTGATTTTTGAAATTGATATTGAAAAATAGGAATATTACAACTTTTTATCAAAATTCTATAATATTTTTTTATGCTTACAATACCAACTTTGTAAAACAAATTAAAGTATGAAAAACATGAATAAGTTAATTGTAATCCTAGGGATTTTAACAAGCATAATTTTTATATCTTGTAAATCGGCACAGCAAAAAGAAGAAACAGCAAAAGAAAACGTTGTCGAAGCTAGACAAGATTTAAGAGATACTAAAATTTCAAACGCTAATGAATGGCTAACTTTTAAATCTGAATCCCAAGCCAAAATTCTTGATAACGAAAAAAGAATTGTAGAACTTAAAATAAAAATGAATAAACCCGACAATACCTTTGATGGTTTATACAGAACAAGAATAGAAAAACTAGAAGCCAAAAACAACGAACTAGAATCTAAACTAAACAATTACGACGGCAACGAAACCGAGTGGAAAACCTTCAAAAGCGATTTTAACCGAGATATGAACGAAATCGGGAATAATATAAAAGACTTATTTAGGTAGGGCATTATTTGGGGAGATAATGCAAAAGCGAGGTTTTTTACCTCGCTTTTTTTAATGCATCAATTTTGTCACATCGCGAGCAGTCAAGATGTATTATTAGCACTCGAACGGATAAATAAGACGAATAAAAGCAATTTTTATTAAATGTAAATCTTTCAAAAAGAGATGCAAACAAAACAAAAAATAATAGTCATAGGTGCTGGTTTTGCGGGTATACAACTCGTGCGCCAACTTGACTCCAACTTATTTGATGTTTTGCTTATTGATAAAATAAACCACCATCAATTTCAACCTTTGTTTTATCAAGTGGCGACTTCACAATTAGAGCCTTCCAGTATTTCTTTTCCACTACGAAATGTTTTTAAAGGGAAGAAAAATCTTCAAATTCGATTAGCAGAAGTTTTAAATATTGATGAATCGAAAAATACAATTTCAACTACAATTGGATATTTCGAATACGATTATCTGGTAATTGCTATTGGTTGTAAAACCAATTTTTTTGGCAATCAAGAAATCGAAAAATGTGCATTCACGCTCAAAACTACATACGAAGCCATAACAATCAGAAATCATATTCTACAAACATTTGAAAACATTATTTCTGCCGAAGACGAAGTTAAAGAAAGTTTATTAAACCTTGTTATTGTTGGCGCTGGTCCAACTGGTGTAGAACTTGCAGGTTCATTTGCCGAAATCAGACAAAATATTTTACCAAAAGATTATCCTGGAATCGATTTTTCTAAATTCAAAATAATTCTAGTTGAAGGAAGCAAAAACACTTTGAATAGTATGAGTGAAAATGCCAAAATTGCTTCTAGAAAATACCTTGAAGCGATGAACGTCATTATTCTAACCGAAACAATTGTAGCTAATTATGACGGCAAATTATTGAGTTTAAAAAACGGAGATACTATAAAAACAAAAACTGTCATTTGGGCTGCAGGCGTAACTGGAAATGAAATTTTAGGATTACCAGAGACATATTATGCAAATTCTAATAGATTTAAAGTAAATCAATTAAATAAAGTTATCGACTCCAAAAACATATTTGCCTTGGGAGATATTGCACTTATGGAAACGGATAAATATCCTAAAGGACATCCACAATTGGCAAATGTTGCGATTAATCAAGCGAAAAATTTAGCTACTAATTTAAAAAAAATAATTCAAAACAAACCGACAAAAAATTTCGAATATAAAGATTTGGGATCAATGGCAACAATTGGCAGGAACAAAGCCGTTGTCGATTTGCCGTTTTTCAAATTTCAAGGCTACTTTGCTTGGTTAATTTGGATGTTTTTGCATTTAATGCTTATTGTGAGTGTCCGAAATAAACTGATTATTTTCATTAATTGGGCTTGGGCATATTTCACAAAAGACACTTCGCTTCGATTGATTTTAAAACAGAAAATGAAGAAATAAAGATACTATCATGACAACAAATAACTTTACTATTAAAGGTTTATCAAATCAAGAAGTGATTGCATCAAGAAATAAACACGGCGAAAACTCTGCTGTTTTCAAAGAAGAAAATCATTTTTTTAATTCAATTCTAAAATTCCTAAAAGACCCAATGATTTTGTTGTTATTGGTCGCTTCGATTATTTATTTTATAAGCGGAAAAACTGCTGACGCACTATTTTTGGCATCGGCAATTGTATTGGTTTCTTTAATTTCTTCGTATCAAAATGCTAGAAGTCGCAATGCTTTAGCCAAACTAAAAGATTTTACAAAACCCAACTGCAAAGTAATAAGAAACGGGAAGACTATAGAAATAAAAACTGAAGAATTAGTTATTGGCGATAGTTTGTTGGTTGAAGAGGGTACATCGATTTCGGCAGACGGAACGATTGTACATTCTAACGATTTTTCGGTAAATGAATCGATTTTAACTGGCGAATCGATGTCGGTTGCCAAAGATAAAACCACAAAAGACAATCTTATTTTTCAAGGTACAAATGTCGCAAGCGGATTGGCAATTGCAACAATTACAGCTATTGGAAGCCAAACAAAATTGGGTAAAATAGGCAAAAGTCTGGAAAGCATTAAAGAAGAAAAAACACCATTAGAAATTCAGATTGGAAATTTTGTAAAGAAAATGGCGATTGCTGGCGCAATAGTTTTCGGGATAGTTTGGGCAATTAATTATTTTCATTCATACAATTTATTTGACAGTTTACTCAAAGCATTAACATTGGCGATGAGTATTTTACCCGAAGAAATTCCAATTGCTTTTACAACATTTATGGCACTTGGTGCTTGGCGAATGATGAAAAAAGGCATCATTGTTAAGCAAATGAAAACTGTAGAAACACTAGGAAGTGCCACCGTAATTTGTATTGATAAAACAGGTACAATTACAGAAAATACAATGAGTTTGGCAAAAATTTTCACTTTGGAAGCTAATAAAATCACCAATTTAGAAAGTGATTTGTCTGATGTTGAAATGCAATTAATTACAATCTCAATGTTTGCAAGCGAATCCATTCCATTCGATCCAATGGAATTAGCGTTACACGAAACCTATTCAAAAGTTATCAAAAAAGACGAACGTTCTCATTTCAAAATGGTACACGAATATCCGTTATCGGGCAAACCTCCAATGATGACGCATATTTTCGAGAACAAATCTGGAAATCGAATTGTTGCCTCAAAAGGTGGTTCGGAAGCGATAATGGCAATTGCTAAACTTTCGGAAAAAGAAAAAAAACAAATTTTAGAAGCTATAAAATCATTATCGACAGAAGGTTACAGAATTTTGGCAGTTGGAGAAGCTATTTTTGAAGGCAAAAATTATCCAATAACCCAACAAGAATTCAAATTAAAATTTAAAGGATTACTGGCATTTTATGATCCACCAAAAAAGAACATTCATCTGGTTTTACAACATTTCTATAAAGCAGGAATTGCAGTAAAAATAATTACAGGCGACAATGCCGAAACGACTTCGTCTATTGCCAAACAAATAGGATTTATTGGATATGAAAATAGTATTTCGGGAGATGAATTAATGAAGCTATCTGATAAGGAACTCAAAAAGAAAGTTCTAGAAATTAATTTATTTACTAGAATGTTTCCGGAAGCCAAGTTACGAATCATAAATGCATTAAAATCTAACAAAGAAATTGTTGCCATGACTGGAGATGGTGTAAATGATGGTCCAGCCCTAAAAGCAGCTCATATCGGAATTGCTATGGGCAAAAAAGGAACCGAAATTGCCAAACAAGCCGCATCGTTAATTATTATAAATGACGATTTAGACAAAATGGTTTTTGCCATTTCAATGGGTCGAAAAATTTATGCGAACCTAAAAAAAGCAATTCAATTTGTAATTTCTATTCACATTCCAATAATTCTCACGGTTTTTATTCCGCTGGCTTTGGGTTGGTTATATCCTAATATTTTTTCGCCAATTCACATCATATTTTTAGAATTGGTTATGGGACCAACGTGTTCAATTGTGTATGAAAACGAACCTATCGAAAAAAATACAATGACACAAAAGCCACGTCCATTTACTGCCACTTTTTTCAATTGGAAGGAACTCTCAACAAGTATTATTCAAGGATTGATGATTACAGTTGGCACACTATTTATTTATCAGTATTCGGTCCTTAATAATTTTAATGAAGATACAACCAGAACAATGATTTTTGTGGTTTTGGTTACCGCCAATATATTTTTAACGTTAGTAAACAGATCTTTTTACTATTCAATTTTTACTACTTTATTGTATAAAAACAATTTGGTTCCTATCATTATAGGGATAACAATTATCATTACTGGCTTACTACTTTATGTGAAACCTTTAACAAGATTCTTTGCGTTTGAACATTTAGAAATTAGTCAATTATTGATGGCAATTGGAGTTGGTCTCCTATCGGTAATTTGGTACGAACTGGTGAAATTATGGAAACGAAATACGAAATAATTTAAAAAAAAGTATATGCAAATTATAAAAACACAAGGAAATAAGAATAAAACAACGGAAGATAATTTCTTAAAAAAGTATGTTTTTCAAAAAATATTTTGGTCAATAATTGCCTTAATACTGGTTGTTATTATTAATATTTTAATTAATAAATATGCAGAAAATTATTTTAATGACTTTGCTCAAAAAGTATCTGGAAATTATATGCTTACTGGCTTTTCGTTTTTTATCAGCGAAATATTAATTGGCATTTTTCCTGCCGAATTGTTTATGATGATTTACCAATCGAAAGTAACTAGTGACTATTTCTTAATTGTATTTGTTTTAGGAATTATATCTTCATTATGCGGATTTATTGCCTTTATGGGAGGAAGGTATTTGAAATTGGCAAAATTTTCAAGTATGATATTGTTTAAAAAAAAAATTAAAGAATATTGTGCCCTTTTTGTAAAATATGGTTGGGTAATTTTAACTCTGGCCGCGACTACGCCACTACCTTTTGCTATGGTATGTTTCATCGCAGGATATTTAAAATTTTCGCCTGTGACATTCTTAAAAATTGTAGTGCCTGTGCGAATAGTCAGGTTCTTTATTTCAGCCTTTTTGATTAAATATTCTATAGATTATATATAAATAGAAGTGATAAATAATATCTAAAAATAAAAGTTTTATGTCAGCAATAATAACCATAACGTTTAGTCCAAGTATAGACAAAAGCACCTCCGTTTTAGGATTAATTCCCGAGAAAAAAATGCGTTGTTCATCACCAAAACTAGAACCTGGCGGTGGTGGAATAAACGTTGCAAGAGTTATCAATAGACTTGGTGGCGAGGTAACCGCAGTTTTTCCGTCAGGTGGTTATACGGGAATGTTTTTTAATCATTTACTAGAAAACGAAAAAGTACCATTTGTAAGTATTCAGACCAAAAATGAAACTAGAGAGAATTTTGTAATTCTGGATGAATCAACTAACAAACAATTTCGATTTGGTATGCCAAGTAACGAAATTTTCGAAAACGAATGGAAAGATTGCCTAAAAGCAATTGAAAATCATAAAAATGTAGATTTTATTATTGCCAGCGGAAGTTTGCCACCCGGAATTCCGTTAGATATTTATGCCGAATTATCTAAAATAGCAAAATTAAACAATGCAAAATTTATTGTTGATACTTCAGGAGAAGCCCTAAAAAATGCTGTTAATGAGGGTGTCTATTTGCTAAAACCCAATCTCGAAGAATTAGGAATTTTATTAGAAATTGAAGATTTAAAAATTGAAAATATTGAAGTTGCAGCCAAACAATTAATTCAAAAAAAGAGTTGTGAGGTTATAGTTATTTCGCTTGGTGCAAATGGAGCAATGTTGGTAACAAAAGACGAAACTATAACAATAAAACCGCCAAAAGTTAAAGTAAAAAGTACAGTTGGAGCAGGTGATAGTATGGTTGCGGGAATTGTTTTTGGGTTGTCTAATAAATTGAACTTAAACGAATGTTTGCAATACGGCATCGCTTGCGGAACGGCCACAACTATGAGTTTAGGTTCAGCATTGTGTGATAAAAAAGAGGTGGAAAAATTGTTAAAAAAATTTAAAAAATAGAAATTATGACAACATCATTATCATCGGTTATAAAAAAACTATTAGTACTTTTTCTAGTGTTTTCAGGATTATATTTTGCTCAAGAATTCTTAATACCACTTTGTATAGGTGGAATTTTAGCTACGCTTTTTCTACCCTTTTGCAATTGGATGGAAAATAAGAAAATACCCAAAAGTATTGCCGTTTTAGCTTGCTTCATTTCTTTATTACTTATCATTATCATTTTAATTTCACTATTAGGTTGGAAAATTTCTGAACTTTTAGATGATTTAACATTGATAAAACAAAAAGCTATCACCGCAGGAAATGGTTTGCAACAATATATTTTCAATCATTTGAATATTTCTATTACAGAACAATTCACAATATTAAAAAAGGAGCAACCTTCATATTCAAATATTTTTCAAACTATTTTTGGTTCTTTAGTTTCAATTTTAGCGTCTTTAATTTTAGTTTTTGTCTATTTTGCATTCTTATTATATTATCGAAATCATATTAAAAACTTTCTACTCAAATTGGTAACACCTTCAAAACGAGAAGAAATGGAGCAAGTGATTTATAATGCCACACGGGTTTCTCAACAGTATTTACTTGGATTATCTAAAATGATTGTGCTTTTGTGGATAATGTACGGTGTTGGTTTTAGTATTATTGGTGTAGAGAATGCTATCTTTTTTGGCATACTCTGCGGATTGTTAGAAATCGTACCTTACGTTGGGAATATTACGGGTACTATTTTGACGGTTTTAATTGCAGCTGCTAATGGAGCCAATCCAACATTACTTGGAGGAATTGTTATCATCTATGGCGTTGTTCAGCTTGTTCAAGGCTGGGTTTTAGAACCTTTAATTCTTGGTCCACAAGTCAAAATAAACCCACTTTTTACAATTATTGTTTTAGTTATAGGACAACTTTTATGGGGTATTCCAGGAATTATTCTTGCTATTCCTCTCACGGCAATGTTCAAAATTATTTGCGACCATATCGAACCAATGCAACCCTATGGATTTTTGATTGGAGAAATTCAGATCCAAAAAAAAGAAATCGAATTTGTTGAAAAATTAAAAAAATCAATAAAAACTAAAAAATGATACGATTCAAAATGAAAAATTTAGGACAACTTTTTAAAATCACTTTTAATGAATGGTACGACAAAGACCCATTCAGACAAAGTGCAATTATTGCTTATTATGCCATATTTAGTATTCCAGGATTATTGGTTTTAATTATTGCCGTTGCGGGATATTTTTTTGGTCAAGAGACTGTAAATCAAAATTTAATAGAACAAATATCCGAGACAATTGGTTCGGAAACGGCCTTGCAAATTCAAGAATTTTTATTAAAATCGACTACCGAAAAATCTACAACTTGGGGTTCAATTGTCGGGATTTCAATTTTATTAGTTGGTGCAACAGGAGTCTTTGTTGAACTTCAAAAAACATTAAACCTGATTTGGAATGTAAAAGTAAAACCACAAAATGGCATTTGGCTTATCATAAAAGCCAGACTTTTTTCATTTGGATTAATATTGGCGATAGCGTTTTTATTAATAATATCGTTGGTAATTTCAACGGCATTAGCAGCCATGAGCAATTACATACAATTTGAAAGTTCGCCGCTAATGATGACAATTTATGGAATACTTAATTTTATCATTTCACTTTTAGTAATTTCTGCATTATTTGCTATGATTTTCAAGATTTTACCCGATGCGAAAATCGAATGGAAACACGTTTGGTTGGGCTCATTAGTCACAGGGTTATTGTTTACAATTGGCAAGACGGGTTTGGCTTATTATTTCGGAAAAGCTGAACCAGCTTCAATTTATGGAGCTGCTGGTTCTATAATTCTTATTTTACTTTGGGCTTCATATTCATCTATGATTCTCTTCTTTGGTGCGGAATTTACTGCCGCTTACGCCAGAATGTATTCAGGAATAATTCCGCCAACTAAAATTGCAAAGGTTGAAATTCCTACTGCATTAGAAAAAACATTATAATTTTTTAGATATAAAAAGCTATGAATATCGCAACTTTTTTAAAAAGTTATGTAACACAAAGCGTCGCAATCTAGATTAACTTTATTTTACAATGAAACAAGTCAAACTAATTTTTAGTGTGAAATGTAATAACTATTAGTATTAAAAAAGTTGCAAAATAACAAATTATGATACTCCAATTAAAACCAACAATGTTAGTCGAAACGCCCATGGGTAAAGGTCAAGCTATTTTTATTATTGATTATGGCATGCATCAAAACACCTGCTGGGTCGTAGCGCTTGTAAGAGATGGAGTCATAAAACATTTTGATTGCAATGATGTAATTCTTGCTACAAATTATACTTACGGACTAAATTTAGTTAAAAATAACAATAAGACAGAGCCTGAAAATATTTAAAATTTAAAAACATCAAAAATCGTGGAAAATAATAAAAAAACACCAGCAAAGAAAAAATTGTCACCACATCAAAAAAAAGTTGCCGAAGTAATGCACGAATTTAAGGAGGGTGAATTACATTCTGGTAAAACGGATACCATTGTAACCAATCCAAAACAAGCCATTGCCATTGCTTTGAGCGAAGCAGAAGAATTGGAAAAAAATAAAAAATGAAAACTAACTACACCATTCCAACTCAAACCCGAATTGGTCACGTTCATCTAAAAGTTTCTAATTTGAAACGCTCGCTCGAGTTTTATTGTGATTTACTAGGTTTCGATATCACCACAATGTACGGCACTGAAGCCGCATTTATTTCGGCTGGGGGTTACCATCATCATATTGGATTGAATACTTGGTACAGCGAAGATTATCCAATGGCAAGCAAAGAAGGAGTTGGCTTGTTTCATACCGCTATTTTATATCCAACCCGCAAAGATTTAGCCACAATTTACAACCGATTATTAAAAGAAAAGTATCCTATAACAGGTTCGGCAGATCATGGTGTTTCGCAAGCTATTTACTTAAATGATCCCGACGGAAATGGTGTAGAATTATATTGGGACAGACCAAAAGAAACATGGAGTTATAATCCCGACGGAACAATTGTAATGTTTAGCCATGTATTGGATTTAGATAATTTATTGAAGGAAATTAATAACACATAAAATACAATGGATTCACTCACACATATAGCACTTGGCGCCTGTATGGGCGAAGCTTTTGCAGGTAAAACACTTGGTAAAAAAGCCATGTTGTGGGGAGCAATGGCACAAAGTATTCCTGATATAGATTTCATTGCTTCGTTTTGGATGGATACTTCTTCAAACTTATTGGCGCATCGGGGATTTACACATTCGTTTTTATTTTGTGTCATCATCACACCACTATTTGCTTTGCTTGCCGACCATTGGCACAAACCACATAATATTAGTTTAAGACATTGGATGCTGTTTTTTGGTGGCGTTATTCTTATGCATATTTTTTTAGACGCATTCAATAATTATGGTGTTGGTTGGTTAGAACCTTTTAGTCACAAACGATTTTCTTTCAATATGATTTACGTGGCAGATCCACTATTTTCTATTTGGACAGGACTTGCCATTATATTCCTATTGTTTATACCAAGAAAAAAGATTTTGATAAGAGAAAGAATATGGAAAACTGCTTTTGGATTTACAGGAGTTTATTTATTGCTGTGTATTGCTATAAAAATAAAAATTGACGATGATGTAAAAAAATCATTAGAGCAACAACATATTAACTATACACAATATTTTACTACACCTGCACCTTTTCAGAATAGCTTGTGGTATGTAGTTGCAGGCAATGATAGTGGATTTTACGTTGGTTATAAGTCAATTTTCGATACTACAAAAAAAATGGATTTTACCTATTTTACTCGTAATAATGATTTACTGGAAACAATAGAAAATAAAGAAAATATATATAAACTGAAACGATTTTCTCAAAATTATTATACCATAGAAAAATGGAATGATACACTAGTTTTTAACGATTTACGATTTGGACAAATGAAAGGTTGGGAAAATCCAAAAGGAAAATTCGTATTTCATTATTTTTTGCAAGAGCCTTATGATAATACACTTGTGGTGCAACGTGGTAGATTTGCAGGATGGAATGAAAAAACATTTTCGTCGCTATTTGAAAGAATGCTTGGTAATTAAAATTATTCTTGTCGTTTAAAATAAAAAGTGAATAAGAAAAACCCAATCCGAAAAACTTTATAACTAGCCCAACGGTATAACTGCTTGAAAATAGTATTTGTTTTGTGATGTACCTCATTGGTTACTTGAATGCAATCGTCTTTAATAATCGCATTTAAAGTTTGCGTAATTTCTTTTGCAAAATTAGCATCTTTAATATCAATATTTAATTCAATACTAGCATAAGCACTTATATTATTGATATTGTAGGAACCAATTGTGACAAAACTTTCATCGACGACACACATTTTTGCATGCAAAACGGTTGGTTGATATTCGTATATTTCTATATTTTGTCTAAGCAACCAATCGTACATCCATCGCTCTGCGGATTTAGCAATTTTTACATCAGATTGACTGGCCAAAATCAATCTTACATTTACACCTTTTGCAATGGCATAGCGCAATAGTTTTCTTACTTTGCTACCTGGCAAAAAATAGCTACATATAATAGTAATTTGTTTATCGGCATTTTTAAACAGTTCTTTATAAGTGGTAGATATTTCATTCTTTGTTTTTACCCAATCATTGCGTCTAATCCTGCAAGATGAAATTTCATTTTCTTTAAATTCAAATATACTATTTTTTTCTTCGCATGGATTTAAAGTCTCTTTGTCTTTAAATCCATTCCATGTTTCCCAAGATAATAGGCAAAGTTCTTTTGCAATTGGACCTTCAATAAATACAGCATAATCTAGCCAAGCGCTTATTTCGGGCAAATCGTTATATCTATCAGCAATATTCATTCCGCCTACAACTGCATATTTTGCATCTACAACTATCATTTTGTGGTGTAGTCTTCGGCCAAAATAGAAATTGTTGTTTTTAAAAAAAGGTTTAAAAAAACGAAAATGTATTTTTTCTTTTTTTAAGTTTCTGATAAATATTTCCGATAAGTTTTTAGATGCATATCCGTCAACCAATAGATAGATTTTCACTTTTTTATTAGCAGCAATTTTTAGAGCATTTACAATTGATTTCCCTGTTTGATCATTATCAAAAATATAAGTTTGTATATAGATGCTCTCTGAGGCTTGGTTTATAAGATTTATGAGTAAATCAAAATATTGTTTACCACTTTGTATGAGTTGTATTTTATTTTTGGTAAACGTATTATCTATTAACTTTTTCATTTAGTCCTATAAATTTATTACTACAATTCTTTTTCATCTACCTTTATATCTCCACTTTGTTATTTTTTCTTTGAGTAATAATTATTCGTTTTTTCTTCAAATTATTTTTCACCTTTTTAATTGCGAAAAATAGTAAAGACCCAAAGATTCATCATTTTATCTTTTAAATTGTTACACAACTAATTCAAATTATTGTATAATTCACATAAAAAAGTTCCAAGCAAACGTAATTTTGCTTTATATGGTTATGAAGTTATTAGAGACAAAATTGATATTTTTTTTGGTTCTGAATTAGATTATAACATTTAAATTTTACAACTTTATAGTAATCTTCTAAAACTTATATTTTATATAGAATGATAAACTTTGGTAGTTTAAAACCAATTTTTAAACCATTAAAAACTATATGATGAAAAAATTACTGTTGCCATTAATACTAATAATAATTTCTTGTTCTTCAACAAAAATAGTCAGCAAAAGCAGAAGACTAAATGGTTGTTTATCTAGAAGGAAAAGGCGTGCAATCCTACAATTATTTTAAATCTAATTTCAATAAAAAAAACGAAGAAGCCATTCGTGCTAAAATAAAAAAGGACGGTTTTGATGGTGCCGTTAAGATGCGATTAATTGATGTGGACAAGGAGAAAATTTACACACCAGGTGAATTTTTTTTTATCCACAGTATTACAGAGACTTTAGTGGCTATTATTACAATCGATGGAATTACAGTACAACGCTTTGCTATTACATAACAACCAAAACCTTTACAGTCGAAACGAATGTGTATTCTATTAAAGAGGACAAAATTATTTGGACAGCATTAACTGAAACAACAGACCCTAGTGGGTTGAAAAATATGACCAACCAAATTGTCAAGGTCATTTGCAAACAAATGAAGAAAGAAGGATTTGTAAAATAAAAAAAGCATTCATGTTCTATTTGTGTGAATATTATAAGTTTTAACAATAGTTCTATAACATAAACCTTTTATGTCTAGTTGAACTTTGTACCGAACAATTATAAATCAAACGAAAATGAAAAAGTTACTATTTCTATGTATATGTATCGGATTTACATTTACATTAACAGCACAAACGGAAGAAAAAAAATGGAATGTTGGACTGCATGGTGGATTAATTCAATATCATGGAGATTTAGGTAGAGATTGGTATCAAACTGACAAAACAATGTATGGTTTTGGTGGTATATCTGTATCTAGATATTTATGGAAATATGTCGATTTGAATTTCTTATTTACAAGAGGAACACTAGGGTATGATAGCGGAGTTACGGGTTTCAAAAGTGATTTTAGTTCTGCGTCATTAAACTTAAGATTTAATCTTCTTCCCTCAGAATATATAGTAAGACCTTATGTTTTTGGAGGTATTGGAGCCGTTCTTTTCGACAATCAACTTAACTTTCACAAACAAAAAATAGATTCAGCTCTTCCTACTGCTGGTGGTGGTATCAATTTTAGATTATCTCCAGTTATTTCACTTAATATTCAAGAAACATTTATGTTTACTAATAATGATAGTAGAGATGGAGCTGTTGCAGGACAAGACGATGATTTTCTTATGCATACTGTTGGACTAACTTTCAATCTTGGTAGCACAATAGATTCTGATCATGATGGTGTTTCTGACAAAAAAGACAATTGCCCAGAAACTCCCGCAGGAACAACAGTCGACAAAAAAGGTTGCCCATTAGATAGAGACAACGATGGTGTTTATGATTATCTAGACAGTTGTCCAGACCAAGCAGGAGCACAGGCACTAAATGGTTGCCCAGATGCTGATGGAGATGGAGTTGGAGATGCTAATGACAGATGTCCTAACCAAGCAGGAAAAACTTCTCTAAAAGGTTGTCCAGATGCTGATAATGATGGTGTGGCTGATATTGATGACAAATGTGCCAATACAAAATCTGGAACTAAAGTTGATACAAACGGTTGTGCAATGGATAGCGATAATGACGGGGTTATGGATGATATGGATCGTTGCCCAAATGCTGCGGGTGTTATTGCTCTAAAAGGCTGTCCAGATGCTGATGGAGATGGAGTTGCAGATTTAGATGACCGTTGTCCTAACACAAAAGGAACTACTGATAACAAAGGTTGTCCCGAAATTGCAAAAGCTGATATTGTGAGAATAACCTATATAGGAAGCAAAATTTTCTTCGAGAATAATTCTGACAAATTAAAAGTAGCTTCATTAACACAATTAGATGAATTAGCAAAAATATTGTACAAATATGAAGGCGCTAGCTTAACTATAGAAGGACACACTGACAGTGTTGGTGCAGATGATTTTAATATGACTTTATCTCAAAAACGTTCAGAATCAGTTAGACAATATCTTATAGGAAAAGGTATTTCAGATGCTCGATTAATTTCTGTTGGATTTGGAGAAACCAAACCAGTTGCTACAAACAATACAACTTTAGGTAAAGCTAAAAATCGTAGAGTGGAATTGAAAACAAATTATTAAAAATAATAAAGTTTAGTTTTGTTTTTTGGTTAAGGTGGCTGTCAATTTTGGCAGCCATCTTTTGTTTTTCATCATAATTATATAACTAAAAAAAAAAATTGTATAACATTTTTAGCACTTTAAGAAGCTAGAT
>NZ_JAYWDT010000221.1:0-2857 GCF_043779715.1 Flavobacterium sp. | reverse complement strand
TTTCGTGAGTTACAATTAATGACTTTTTTGAAGCATTAGAAGCTAAAAATTGGATGATTTTATCTATAAAAACATCAAATTGCTCGAATGATTTTGTTTTTACGTGACTTTCTACGCGCCATTTCCAAATGTTTTCCCCAAAAAGATACGCATTACGTTTTGAACCATTTTCAGCAAAAGCCAATAACGGGTTCTCAGTCTTAATATTTCTAATTTGCGATTGCAATAAAGTATTTACATTTCCTTTAATATCTATATTTCCAAACGAATTTTCTAAAGGGGGAAATTGTTCGAAACCAATATTATCTAAAGCAAATGAATTAAACTGAGGATTAAATTCGGCTGTAAAATCTTCTTTCTGACCAGACATTCTAAACTGCAATTGGTCTTGATATTGATTCAAAATATTATAATCGGTACTCAAACCTGTAATCACAAAAGTGTTTAATTGCAGGTTTTTATTTTGTTCTAAAATAGATTTAAATTCTGAATTAGGTTGATACAAAATTAAAACATTATAATCTTCTAATGATTTAATTTGTTGCGGTTTAAGCAAAGTTACTTTACGTTGCACATTAGTTTCTATAGCTCTTTTTATAGCACCTAAATCTGGGTGATTTATTGCTGAAATTAACGCAATTTCTGACCGTTGGTCTATTACTTCAATGGCAAAATTCTTAACATTATTGTATTTGTTTTTCTCTGTTTCTGAAGTCGAAATAATTGCCTTATAAGTGTGAACTCCTACTCTATCAGCATTTAATAAAAGTGATAATTCTTGAGATTTTTTATTGACAGAAAATGAAACGGTTTGTTTGTGAATCGTATTATTCCCTTGTTTAATACTAAAAGTAGTATTGATGGTTTTGTTTCCGTTGTATTGCAAAAAAACTTCAAGTGGAAATTTATTTTTTAAAAATGCATATTTATTTACATTCAACTGATTAATTTTTACATCTAAAAAACTTGTTGTATCTCCTAAAACCAAGGAATAAACTTGATTGTTTTGCGGAAATGAATATACATAATCGCTACCAATAGTTTGGTTTCCGTCTGACAGTAATACAATTGGAAAATTTTGATTGCGATATAATTGCTTCAAATTTTGAGCAACTTTATGAATATTAGATTGTTTTCCTTTGTAATCTATTGGTTTATCAGCATAAAAATCGTCATCGAAACTAAATAATTGAACATCATATTTGTCTTTCAATTGACTATTTTCTGATAACTTTTGAGACAATTCTTTCGATATGTTTTCTTGTTTTAATTCTGAAATAGATTGAGAATTATCAACTACAATAGGCAAAGGTGTTTTGCTAGTTTCATAAGTTTTTCTTGATATTATTGGATTAATCAGTAATAAAAGAATCGAAAAAATAGAGACAAAACGCAACAAAGCCAATAAGATATTGACTTTGTTGTAATTATTGTTTTTATAAAAGTATTGATAAAACGACAATCCTCCAGCGAGTACTAAAGAAAGTATTATGAGTAGAATTGTGGTTGTATTCATTTATTTTGAATTGAAAAATTAAAAGATTGAAAAATTGGGACAATCCTAATTTTTCAATCTTTTAATCATTAAATTTTTTAATTTATTACGTCAGCATTCCTCCATCAACATTCAAAACTTGCCCTGTTACATAAGCACTCATATCACAAGCCAAGAAAACACAAGCATTAGCAACATCTTCGGGAGTTCCGCCACGACGCAACGGAATACTTTCTCTCCAGCCTTGTACTACATCTTCGTTTAGTTTTGCAGTCATTTCTGTTTCAATAAATCCTGGAGCAATTGCGTTGCAACGAATATTACGAGAACCTAACTCTAAAGCTACTGATTTTGTAAACCCAATAACGCCTGCTTTTGATGCCGCATAATTAGTCTGACCAGCGTTCCCTTTTACACCTACTACACTACTCATATTAATAATAGAACCCGAACGTTGCTTCAAAAATGTTTTTTGAATGGCTTTAGTCATATTAAAAACTGATTTCAAATTGACATTAATAACTTTATCAAAATCTTCTTCAGACATACGCATAAGCAAATTATCTTTAGTAATTCCCGCATTATTTATTAAAATATCTGCTGTGCCAAATTCAACAATTACCGCATCTACAAAGGTTTGTGCATCATTAAAATCGGCAGCATTAGACTGATATCCTTTTGCTTTAACACCAAGAGCATTCAATTCTGCTTCTAAAGCCATCGCAGATTCAACAGACGAACTATATGTAAAAGCCACATTTGCTCCGTGTTGTGCGAATACTTTAGCAATTCCACTTCCTATTCCGCGGCTTGCACCTGTTATAATTGCTACTTTTCCTTCTAGTAATTTCATTTTATAGTTTGTTTTGTACTTTAATTTTAAGTGTCAAATATATAATAAATACTTTTTGAAAAAAAATACATTTTTTTAATTAAACCTTTTTTAATATTTAAAGTCAAATAGTCAACCAAAAAAATATAACCAAATCTGCAAACTATGAAATTAAGAGCCATATTATTACTGTCTGCATCAATAGTATTGTTAGCATCTTGTTCTAAAAACGATGATGAGTACATTCCTATCGCACCAACTTACCCAAATGTAGAAGCTGCTTTTGGAAATACAATCCATTTAAATAGTTTAGCTAATTATTCAAATCAACCAATTCCAAATTATATTACAAAGGATAACACTGCCGGTAACCCTATAACCAACAAAGGAGCAACATTAGGACGTGTTTTGTTTTATGATAAAAATTTATCCTCAAACAATATAATTTCTTGTGCAAGTTGTCACAAGCAAGCTGACGCTTTTAGTGATACAAGTGTTACTAGCACAGGAGTTAACGGAGCAACTGGAAG
>NZ_JAYWDT010000220.1:0-2857 GCF_043779715.1 Flavobacterium sp. | reverse complement strand
TTCACCATGTCCTTTTCCAATATGTTTATGATGCATTTTGTGTGCTCTTCGAACAGCTCGTGCATAAACATTGTTTGCATTTCTAAACATTTTAAAACGTTGATGAATAAATATGTCATGAACCAAAAAGTAAGCCAATCCGTAAACAAAAATCCCCAAACCTATAGCTAATCCAATTTCTAAAACTTTATTTTGCCAGAGTAAAAAAAATCCAATACTTATAACGGCATAAATTATAAAAAAAGCATCGTTACGCTCGAACCAAGAATCGTGGTCTTTTTTATGATGATCTGCATGCAGATTCCATAAAAAACCGTGCATTATGTATTTATGACTAAACCATGCCATAAATTCCATAAAGAAAAAAGTAAAAAAGAAAACTAAGATATATAACCACATAATTTCTATAATAAATTTAAACGATATTTTACATAACAATTAGCAAGTAAACTAACTTTTTGATAATTAGAAACTCGAACTCTAGTATTTTTTATTTCTGCCGATGGTGTTTTTTTTAATTTAGATAATAATTTTTTGTAATAAATATAAGCAGTATAAACACCAAACTTTGCTTCGATAGGTAAATTTATAATTCCTTCATAACCTGCTTTAAAATCGGCTTCAATTTCCTGAATAATTTGTTCTTTAGAAGTTTCGTTAAGTTGTGATAAGTCGGTATTAGGGAAATATGTTCTCTCTAAATCTTCAAAATCTGCTTTCAAATCTCTCAAAAAATTTACTTTCTGAAAAGCAGAACCTAAGCGCATTGCAGAATTTTTTAAGATTTCGTACAACTCTATATTCCCTTTTACAAAAACGGTCAAGCACATTAATCCAACCACATCAGCACTTCCATAAATGTATTCGTTGTATTCGTCTTTGGTTTTGTACTCTTTTTTTACTAAATCTAGTTTCATACTTTTCATAAAAGCATCAATTAATTCGTTGGGAATTTTGTGTTTATGAGCTGTATGCTGAAAAGCATTCAAAATAGGATTTAAACTTATTTTTTGTGTAAGTGCATTTTTTAAATCTACTTCAAAGGTATTGAATAATGATTCTTTGTCATAATCATGAAAACTGTCTACGATTTCATCTGCCAAACGAACAAAACCATAGACATTGTAAATATCTTGCCTAATACTTGGTGCAAGCATTTTTACTGCCGATGAGAATGAAGTGCTATAAGATTTTGTGACAATCTTACAGCAATCATTAGATACTGTATCAAAAAGTGATTTCATATTAAGATGAATATTTTTTTATTAAATCGGCAACTAGTTTTCCAGAAATTAATGCAGGCGGAACTCCAGGCCCAGGAACAGTTAGTTGTCCTGTAAAATATAAATTTTCTACTTTTTTACTTCTTAGTTTGGGTCTTAAAAAAGCAGTTTGAAGCAAAGTATTCGCCATTCCGTAAGCATTTCCTTTGTATGAGTTGTATTCTTTTACAAAATCGTTTACACAAAATGACTCTTTAAATATAATGTTATTCTTAACTTCTTGGTTTGTAATTTTTTCGAAACGAGTCATTATTTTTTCGAAATATGCATCTCTTAATTCTTGTGTATCTTCAATTCCGGGAGCAATTGGTATTAGAAAAAATCCGTTTTCACAACCTTCAGGTGCAGTTTTTGAATTTGTTTTTGATGTAAAATTTGCATAAAACAATGGCTCTGATGGCCATTTTGGCTTATCGTAAATCTCTTTTGCGTGCAAATCGAAATCGACATCAAAAAATAAATTATGATGAATCACATTCTCTAATTTTTTATCGAAACCAACATAAAATAGAAGAGAAGATGGTGCAAAAGTTTTCTTGTTCCAATATTTTTCAGAATATTGTCTGTATTTAGGCTCTAAAAGTGTTTCGGTATGATGGTAATCGGCACCAGATAAAATGATGTCGGTATAAATTATCTTTTCATTTACTAAAATTCCTTTTGTTATTTTATTGTCTATTATTATTTTTTCAACATTTGCATTCGTAATTATTGTTACACCCAATTCTTTTGCTAAAGTTGCCATCCCATTTATAACATCATGAAAACCATTTGTAGGCTGCCAAGTTCCTAAGCCGAAATCGGCAAAATTCATAAAACTATAAAAAGAAGGTGTTTTAGACGGTTTTGCTCCAAGAAATAACACAGGAAATTCTAATATTTGAATGAGTTTTTTATTTTTAAATTGCTTTCTAACATCTTTACTAATAGTAGAAAAAAACTGATCTATTTTCTTAGCAGTTTCTATAGTTACCAATTCTAGAGGCGATTCACCTGGTCTGTAAACCAAGTCTTTTATTGCAATATCATAATTGCCTCTTGCTTCTTCTATGAATTTTTTTAGTTTGTTACCACTTCCAGCTTCAATACTTTCAAAAGTTTCTATAATTTCCTGCAAATTGTCTGAAATAGTTATAAAATTATTTATACCATAAAAAACTTGATATCCAGGAGATAATTTTTTTAAATCATAATAATCAGATGGTTTTTTGCCAAAATCGGCGAAGAATTTTTCGAAAACATCTGGCATCCAGTACCATGATGGTCCCATGTCAAAAGTAAATCCTTGTTTAATCATCTGGCGAGCTCTTCCGCCAATAGTACTATTTTTTTCATAAATAGTCACACTGTTACCAGCTTGCGCTAAATAACAAGCTGCTGCTAACGATGAAAAACCAGACCCTAATATTGCAATTTCTTTTTTCATAATTGTCTAACAAATATATAAAAAAGTTAAACAAAAAAATGTTAAATTTTATATTTCTTCTATAATTGATTCTATCGATTGAAATATTTTTGTTTTTTCATTCAAAATTTTGGGGTTTATTTCAGTTGTCATTTTCCCTATAAACCAG
>NZ_JAYWDT010000219.1:0-2861 GCF_043779715.1 Flavobacterium sp. | reverse complement strand
TAGATACTGGAGCGATGATTTTAAGTAAGGAATTAGAAATTTCCGAATCTGAAAACGTTGGTGAGTTACATGACAAATTGATGGTTTTAGGTTGCGATGCAGTTTTAGAAACTTTAGATAAAATTGCTGAAGGAAATGTCATAACTACAATTCAGGAAGATACTTCGGGTATAAAAACTGCCTATAAACTAGATCGTGACAATTGCAAAATCGATTTTACAAAAAATATAACCGAAGTTTACAATCTAATTCGTGGTTTGAGTCCGTATCCTTCGGCTTGGTGTAATTTTAAAGATGGAGAGCACGAATTTAACATCAAAATATATGATACGAAACAAGAAGTGTTGTCGCACGATTATGAAATAGGAAGTGTAATTACAACCAAAAAAGAAATAAAAATTGCAGTTATTGGCGGATTTATCCATGTCTTGTCGCTTCAATTCCCTGGAAAAAAGAAAATGTTGGCTCACGAATTGCTAAACGGAGTCAGCTTTTCGGAGTTTGCAAGGGTATTTTAAGCTTATAAATCCTTGTTTTTGTAATAAAAAAGTATCATTTGTGAACAAATAAGTAAAGTTATTAACAAAATATATAAAAAAACGGCTTAACTGTTGTGAGAATAGGAAATCCTTTTAAATTTGTATGTATAAGTATATGAATTATTAACCAATCAATTAATACAAATTATTATGAACAAATCAGATTTAATCGATGCAATGTCAGCTTCTGCTGGAATTACAAAAGCTGCTGCTAAATTAGCTTTAGAATCATTTTTAGGTAATGTTGAAGGAACTTTGCAAAAAGGTGGAAGAGTTTCTCTAGTTGGATTTGGATCTTGGTCAGTATCTAACAGAGCTGCAAGAGACGGAAGAAACCCACAAACAGGGAAAACTATTAAAATTGCTGCTAAAAACGTAGTGAAATTTAAAGCGGGTGCTGAATTAGAAGGATCAGTAAATAAAAAATAGTTTATCATAAAACGATTAGAGCCACGCATTGCGTGGCTTTTTTTATGTTTTTTAACGATTAAATTTGGTTTATAAACATATTATTTGTTAAATTTAAATAAAAATCAAACATTATGATAGCTGTAAAACCAAAAAAAGGGAATTTGTTAGTAGCAGAGCCTGCTATTACAGGGGATTTATCTTTCAATAGATCAGTTGTTTTATTAGCAGATCATAATGCAGAAGGTTCGGTTGGATTTATTTTGAACAAGCCTTTAGGATATACGATAAGAGATTTAATTCCTGAAATATCTGCGACATTCAAAGTGTATAACGGCGGTCCTATAGAGCAAGATAACTTATATTTTATACACAATATACCACATCTAATCCCAAATAGTATCGAAATTGCCGAGGGTATTTATTGGGGAGGATGTTTCGATTCTACTCGAGATCTAATAAATCAAGGTAAAATAACTAGAAATAATATTCGCTTTTTTCTAGGGTATTCTGGCTGGGACGCAGAACAATTACAAGAAGAACTAGAGTCTAATTCTTGGATTATTTCTGAAAACGAACTTCATAACAAAATTATAGGAAAATCATCGACCGATTTTTGGCGTGAAAAAATAATGGAACAGGGTGGTGATTACTTAATATGGTCTAATGCACCAGAAAACCCTATGTTTAACTAACCCAATCTAATTTTTGTATTTAATTTTATAAGAAGTTGGTTTGCAATATTAGTTTCGAATTCTTTTTTTCGATATTTTGTTATTGGCTGAATACCTGTAATTACATTGGTTATAAATAATTCATCTGCTTTTTGTAAATCGAAAGGAGAGATTACCGCTTCCATTACTTCAATATTTTCGAGTGTTTTTGCTAAAGTTAAAATTTGTTTTCGCATAATTCCGTTTAAACAACCTTCAGAAATTGGTGGAGTAGATAAAACACCGTCTTTTAGCATAAAAATATTTCCGTTTAAAGATTCAATAACATTTTTATCTTCATTGATTAAAATACAATTATCTAAACCATTTTCGTTAGCATAAATACTTCCTGTGATATTTATTAATTTGTTGGTTGTTTTTAGTGTAGAGATGAGCTGTTTTGATATATAAAAATCTTTGTATAAATCAACTTCATAATTAGATTTCTGAATCACATACAACGGTTTTTCGATTTTTGAAACCGAAATTTCGTAATCTATATTGTTGTTTTCGGGTAAATAGTAACCGCCATCTTTTCTGTAAACAGTAATTCTAGCTCTGGCAGAAGTTTCGATATTTCCTGTTTTAGCTTTAGAGAGCAATTCATTTTCAAAGAATTCCATAGTAAAATTCATAGGAATTTCCATTCTTAGAATTCGCATCGAAGACATTAAACGAAAATAATGATCTTCTAAAAATAGAATTCTGTTGTCTAAAATTTTTACAGTTTCAAAAACTGCATCACCATATAAAAAAGCACGATTATTTTGCATAAAAAAAGCCCTGAAAAATTCAGGGCAAATATAAGTTTAATATTTTTTAGAAACTAGACTGATCCTATAACATGTTTCAAATCTGAAACTTGATTTTCCCATAACAATTTCGATTCTTCTACATCATCTGCTTCGGCATAATCAACGACCATAAGAGAAACATCTTTTGTAATTTCGTCGACGAGTATTCTTAGTTCAAAATAATATTCGGTGTCTTTATTGTCTTCGTCCATCCATTTGAACTTGATTTTTTCGCCCGTTTTTTTGGAATACAACCTTGCCTTTTCTTCGGAATCATTCCAAATAAAAGTGTAAAATTCGCCACGAGAGTTTACATTATCTGCAAACCATTCTTGCAGACCTGAAGGAGTTGAAATGTATTGGTATAATAACTGCGGAGATGAGTTTATAGGGAATTCTAATTCGTA